>CAIVKT010000693.1 GCA_903906615.1 uncultured Bacteroidota bacterium
CCACAGCGACAGTAGGCAGCGCCACAGGTGTGGTGACCGGCGGTACCGCGGGTACAGCCATCATTACCTACACCCTGCCCACGGGCTGTGCCATAGCCACCAGCGTATATGTGAACACCGCGCCTGTGGCGATCACCGGCGCTACTAATATGTGCTTAGGCTCAGGCACAGTACTGAGCGATGCCTCGGCAGGCGGCACGTGGAGTACCCCAACCACAGGTATTATCATCTTAGGTTCAACAGGCTCGGTGACAGGCATAGGTCTGGGCTCGGCCACAGTGAGCTACACCATAGGCGGTTGCGCGGTGACAGACACGGTGAACGTGAACTCCTTACCCGCAGCCATAACCGGTAGCAACCATGTATGCGCCGACTCACGCGATACCCTGGCCGATGCGACCACCGGCGGTGTGTGGAGCAGCAGCAACCCGCTGGTAGCGGCCGTAGGCACCGCCACGGGCGAAGTGACCGGCATTATCCCCGGCACAGTAACCGTAAGCTATTCTATGGGCGTAGGCTGCACGGTGAACAAGACCGTGAGCGTAAGCCCGCTGCCTGCCAGCATCACCGGCCCTGATAATATTTGCATGGGCAGCACGACAACATTGCACGATGCCACCACCGGCGGCAGTTGGAGCAGCAGCACCCCGGCAACGGCCACCGTGACCACATCAGGCGTGGTGCATGGCATCTCCGGCGGCATCGGCATCATCAGCTATACCTCACCCGCTACAGGCTGCGCAGCAGTATACCCAGTAAGCGTGATACAGGTACCCGCCATCACCGGAGTGAACAACATCTGTGCATGGGGCGATACGATGACCGTACACGACTCACTGGCAGGCGGCAGCTTTACCAGCACCCTGGTAACGGTATCCGACTCTGGTGCGGTACTGGCATACGGCCCCGGCACAGCGACCATTACCTATACCGAAAGCCACGGCTGCTTTGTAACAGCCACACTTACAGTAAACCCTTTACCCGCAGAGATAGCAGGTAATCCAAGATTATGTACAGGGCTTACCACCACGCTTTATGACAGCACAGCTGGCGGAATTTGGAGTAGTGGCGCAATAGCAGTAGCCACAGTAATACCCGCAACGGGCGTGGTGTCAGGTATAGCTACAGGCTCATCGGTAATAGCATATACCTTGCCGGTAACGGGTTGCCGCCAGGTGCTTACGGTTACAGTTCGTCCTATGCCTTCACCTGTATCAGGCGCTGCCAATCTATGTGCAGGCGCTGCAACAACGCTGGCTGATACAACATCAGGCGGCGTGTGGAGCAGCGGCAGCGCTGCTATAGCATCAGTAACAGCTACGGGTGGGTTGGTCAGCGGCATAGCGGCAGGCACCGCTAATATCACCTATACATTAGGCGCATCCTGCACAGCAGTAAAACAAGTGACAGTAAACGCATTACCAACAATATATACAGTGACCGGCGGCGGCAATTACTGCTCATCGGCAACAGGTGTGCATATAGGGCTGAGCAACAGCGGCACGGGCATCAACTACCAATTGTATGACGGCAGCACAGCCACCGGCGCAGCTACAGTAGGTACAGGCCACACGCTCGACTTTGGCCTGCTCACAGGTGCAGGCGTGTATACCGTAATGGCCACCAACAGCAGCACCGGCTGCGCCGGCAACATGGCCGGCAGCGCCACGATCACGATCACGCCATCGGTGACACCAATAATGAACATCACCGCTACCCCGGGCACTACACTTTGTGCAGGCACAGCAGTGAGCTTGTCATCACTGGCCACCAACGGCGGTTCCACACCACAATACCAGTGGACAATAAACGGCGCCAACGTAACAGGCGCTACCAGCGCCACCTACAGCTATACGCCATCGGCAGGCGATGTGATCACCGCTACGCTGACCAGCGATGCGCAGTGCGCCACCCCTGCAAGCGTTACCAGCAATACAGTGACCATGACGGTAAACCCCGAGCTGACACCGGTAACAGTGATCACAGCCAGCCCCGGCAGCCCGATACTGATAGGGGAGACAGAAACGTTTACAGCCACGGTAACCAATGGTGGCACCGGCGCTACCTACCAGTGGAAGATCAACGGCACAGCCGTACCCGGCGCTACAGATGCGAGCTATGTAAGCGCCAACATCAGCAATGGGGATACGGTAACCTGCACAGTAACGAGCGGTACGCCCTGCGGAGGCAACACAGCATCCTCGAACAAGCTGGGCATCACAGTGGTGAACAATGTAGGCGTGGTCACCCACAGCTTCACAGAAGGCGACATCACGGTACTGCCCAACCCGAACAAGGGCGCGTTCATCATCAAAGGCACTATCGGCACCACAGATGAAGACGTGCAGATAGTGATCACCGACATGCTGGGGCAGCAAGTGTATACTACTACAGCCACCACGCACAGCGGCATCCTCAATGAACAGGTGCAGCTCAGCAACACCATCGCCAACGGCATGTACCTGCTCAGCATCCACACCGCAGCTGGCAACAGGGTGTTCCATGTGGTGGTGGAGCAATAACGATCAGGATATTCATTAATAAACGA
>CAIVKT010000694.1 GCA_903906615.1 uncultured Bacteroidota bacterium
ACTTCTCTAGCTTAGCCTGTAGTTCCTTCACCATTTCGAGGTGGGCATGCAGTGTTGGTAATGTAGCCGTGATCATGCCTTTCAGTTCATCATCCTTTACGTGTGATTGCGCCCCTTCAAACACACCTATAGTTTTTTCATGGCCGTCATACATCGCCGATGCCCATGCTTTGTCCCAGTCAGCGCCGGTTTTGCTGCTCATGTCATTAAGCGCGGTTGCTGCTTTGCCCTGGTCGTCCATAGGTATCGGGTAATTCTTTTTAGCCGCATATGCTTCCAGTTTAGCTTTTAAGCCTTTATGGTCTTTGATCATCATTTTGGCATGTGCTTTCAGGTCTTTGCTGCCCCCTTTGTCTATGCCTGCCTGTAGCTCATTGATCTCTTCATTATTGGCGAGGGCTACGGTTGCTACAAAAGAGGAATCCGGGTTGTGGTCCATAGCTTCGCTTACGGAAGTGGATGCGTTGGTGGCAGTTTGCTCCATGCCACCCTTTGCGCTTTGCATGGTGTTGGTGGTGGTATCCGTTGTGGCAGAGCTGCCTGAAGTAGTGCTGTTGTTGCAGGCCGCAGTAAGGGCCAGGGCCGCACAGGCCAGTGCAGGGAGCAGTGTTTTTTTAAACGTCATAAGTAAAAGATTTAGTGGTTAAGGAAATTTTGCCTTAAACACTTAAAAAATGTGCCAACTCCTGCCCGGTTCAACGAAAAGTACGGCCTGCTTTGTTATATAAATATAAAATAATGGTACCTGGCATAGTTTCCTGCGGCCCATTTCTTACATTTACCACTTCATAGCGCTGTTTTCCCATTTCAGCAATACTTGAAAAGAGAACAAACCGCATTGTGGTATCTTTATATTGCTGATCAACGCATAAGCCGTATGATAAAGAAAATATTAGGCATCATCGTTATCCTCGCAGTAATAGGCGGGGGCATAGGCTGGTACGAATGGCACAAATCTTTCACAAAAGCTGAAGATGTAAAAGGCATATCTATTGCTGCCGACAAACTATCAAAAGAATACGGCGCTAACGAAAAAGCCGCAGATAGCCTGTACCTCAATAAAGTCATAGAAGTTTCCGGCGCTATCAGCGAAATTGATACCAACCAGGATGGCCATCTTATGATCATATTGCAAACAGGCGACCCTATGGCAGGAGTGCAATGCACTATGAGAGATAAAGGCACAGTAGCTGCCAAAGGATCGAATATTACAATAAAGGGCTATTGCTCGGGCAATGGCATTACCGGCGTATCGCTTACCCAATGCGCCATAAAACAATAACATTCAGAACACTAACAAAATCAGATGAAAAAAATAATAGCTTTTGCAGGATTAGCGATCATTTTAACCGGTTGCTACAACGATAAGTATACCAAACTATACCCCACTTCCACTACCAGCGTTACTTGCGACACTACGGCGGTTTCATTTAGCAGCACTATACAGCCTATTTTCAACTCCTACTGTACCAGTTGCCACTCGGCAAGTGGCGTTGCTGCCGGGTATGGCGACTATACAAGTTATACCAAATCGCTGACAAGCCAGGCACTCAGCGGCAACATGGTCACCGATATTACGATAACTAATACAGGAGACATTCACCATATGCCACAGAGCCAGCCTTCGCTGTCATCATGCGATATTGAAAAGATCACAGCATGGGTGAACCAGGGTGCAAAGAACAACTAAAAATCTTATCAACAAATTAGAATTTTGAATATGAAAAAGCTAACATTAACCGCCGTTTGCGCACTTGCATTTACAGGCTCACTTTTTGCGCAGACATACATGACCCGCACCGGAAAGATATCTTTCAATGCAACTGCCGCACACTCCCCGGAAAAAATAGAAGCGATCAATAACGAAGTGGCCAATATTGTTGATGGCAAAACCGGCAATATCGTGTTCCAGGTACCGGTAAAAAGTTTCAAGTTTGAGCGAGAACTCATGCAGGAACATTTTAACGAGAACTACATGGAAAGCGACAAATACCCTAAGGCGGAATTTAAAGGCGCTATCAGTAATTTGAGTTCCGTTAGTTTTACCAAAGACGGCACTTACAATGTATCCGTTGCAGGCAAGCTCACTATGCATGGCGTAACTAATGAAGTGAATGTACCCGGAACAATAACCGTAAAGGGCAACAAAATAACACTCAAAGCAAAATTCGCTACAAAACTTTCGGACTATAAGATCGCAGTACCCTCGGTTGTTGCAGACAAGATCGGCAAAGAAGCGATCATTATTTTAGAAAGCGACCTCACTCAAAAATAGACCAATAACACACACTAATTATGCGTAAAAGTTTTTTGCTCACTGCTGTTTGTTTGCTGGGGATCATCTCATCTTATGCCCAAGCCGACAGCCTAATGGACATGCTGGACAAAACAGCGCCACCTTCCAAGAAAGAAGCCGTATCGGCTACATTTAAGGCCACCCGCATCATCAATGGCAGTAGCGTTGAGAGCCTTGGAG
>CAIVKT010000695.1 GCA_903906615.1 uncultured Bacteroidota bacterium
CATCGGCCTTTTTATCAAACAGCTTGTGGTTGCGCTGGTATTGTTTTTTTACATCACGCAGTGCATCCATTGCGCCGCGCTTATCAAATTTATTGATCACCACCACCTCTGCAAAGTCCAGCATGTCTATCTTCTCTAATTGCGATGCCGCTCCGTATTCGGGTGTCATCACATACATGCTCATGTCGCAATGCTCGGTGATCTGTGTATCGCTCTGGCCTATGCCTGATGTTTCCAGGATGATGAGGTCGTACTTGGCAGCCTTTAAGATGTTCACCGCATCGTGTATGTACTTAGATACCGCAAGGTTGCTCTGGCGGGTGGCCATAGAGCGCATATATACCCTGTTGCTGCGGATGGCATTCATGCGTATGCGGTCGCCCAGCAACGCCCCGCCTGTCTTGCGCTTGGTAGGGTCTACAGATATGATGCCTATGTGCTTGTCTTTAAAATCTATCAGGAAGCGGCGTACCAGCTCATCTACCAGCGAGCTTTTGCCTGCGCCACCTGTGCCGGTAATGCCCAGCACCGGCACATGCGATACAGCAGCCTGTTCTTTTACTTTTTTAAGTGCGGCCTGCGTTTCAGGTGCATCATAATAATTCTCTGCTGCCGATATCAGGCGGGCTATAGATTTCACATCGCGCTCGGCTATGTGGCCCAGTTCTCCATTCAATTGGTTGCCTGTGGGGAAATCGCTTTTTTCCAGCAGGTCATCTATCATGCCTTGCAGGCCCAGCGAGCGGCCGTCGTCGGGCGAGTAGATGCGGGTGATGCCGTAGTCTTCCAGCTCCTTTATTTCAGAGGGCAGTATCACACCACCACCACCGCCAAACAATTTGATATGCCCGCAGCCTGCTTCTTTCAGCAGGTCGTGCATGTACTTGAAATATTCCACGTGGCCGCCCTGGTAAGAGGTGATGGCTATGGCATTGGCATCTTCCTGTATGGCACAGTCTACCACATCCTGCACACTGCGGTCGTGGCCCAGGTGAATGACTTCGGCGCCGCTGGCCTGCATAATGCGGCGCATGATATTAATAGAGGCATCGTGGCCATCAAACAAGGATGCGGCAGTAACGAGGCGCACTTTATTCTTAAGTGAATAAGACATATTGAAAATTAAATATAACGAAGTGTAAAGTTACGAAGATAGTGTGAACTCACACATAAGGTGTGTATAAGGTGTGGCACACCTACACTCGCGAAATGATATATGCTAATGTGTAGCTACACACCATTCGCCAGGGGCCGCGGCTCGCCCCTGCCCCCATCCCGACGGCCCCATCCATACCTACATCAAATAATCTCGCTCTGCCACCCAAGGTGTGCCACACTTTTGAAGTGTGGCACACCTATACCCGTGAATTGAAATTTTATTTATATCTTTAATTTCACAAACACCCACACCGTCCGATGCGCAAACTAATACTCTTACTTATCTGTAGCCTGTATGGTATGAATGCAATGGCACAAACACCTACGCTACAACAAAAGCTATACTATACCTGCAAGGTATGGGGCTTTGTAAAGTATTACCACTCTAATGTAAGCACATGCCATGTGAACTGGGATAGTGTGCTGCTGCATACGCTGCCATTAGTACGTAGTGCCGCAAGCAGCGATCAATTCAACGATGCATTGGATACTATGCTCATGTCTGCGGGGCCAATGGCTATATCTACCTCTTACTTTCCCGATACACTGCCTGCCAAACTGAAAAGGAACCGTGACTGGAACTGGATAGCAGCCCCGGCATTGCGGAGCGATGTGCAAACGCAATTGGACACTATTAAAAACAATTTCAGGCCAAATATAAATTGCTGGGTAACTGTTGATTCCAATGAGGCAACAAGAGGTTTTACAGAATCTTGGGGTGGTTATTTAGACTTTCCACTGGATACAACGCTTTTGAATATCAATACACTTAGTGCTTATCCTGATAATGACCACAGACAATTAATGTTGTTCAAGTACTGGAACATTATGCGGTACTTTAATCCCAATAATTACGTTTTGGACGTACCTTGGGATACCACACTTTACAACAATGTTATACCCATGGATGTCGTTGGAGACCCATATTCTTTGTATCTGCTAGTTACAAGAATAGAAACACAAGTAGATGATGCACACACATATGGCTTTAGTCTGAGTTTTAATTATGGATATTTGCCTGGAATTTATGCTCCAAAAATATTTTTGAAATATGTTGATGGACAATATGTAGTAGCAAAATCTGAGGAGACTGGCATATACCCGGGAGATGTCATTATTTTTATTGATGGTATGACAACTACACAATGGGAAGATAGCCTAAAGCCTTATTATTCATCTGGCAATCTATCTATTCTTAGAAAGTTCATTTGTCAAAATATGATGTGTAGGGAAACTTATGGTACAGCGGAATCAATGATCGTGGAAGATAGCACAGGCGCAAATCATAGTTTTAATTTGAATTGCAACACAATAGTTAACGATACTTTTTATACCAACTATTATTACCCAAATGATAGTTTAAATACCATTTCATGGACGACCATGCCTTGCGATGTTGGATATGTGAATATGGGCAATCTACAGTATTCCGATGTAACTAATATGTACAATGATCTACAGGAAAAAAGTGCAATTATTTTTGACCTCCGAAATTACCCGAACGGCACTGCATGGAGCATTGCAGACCTCATGTATCCTAATGTTATTCAGAATGCAACTTTTCTTCAGCCTGATGTTACGTACCCCGGTACTTATTATCAAACGTATAATTATAATGGCGTAAATGCAAATCCTTCACCCTATACCGGCCAAGTGATCATATTGATGAATGAAGTAACCGAAAGCCAGGCAGAGTATTCCTGTATGTTGATCGGCGCTATGCCCGGCGCAATAAAAGTGGGTAGCCAAACCGCAGGCGCTGATGGAGATATAACATGGTTTAAGATAACTGATGATTTAGAAACTGGCTTCAGTAGCCTCGGTGTATTTTACCCTAATGGCGATAGCACGCAACGTATAGGCATAGTGCCGGATAGTGTGGTGTACCCTACGCGGGCGGGTATAAGACACCACAATGATGAGGTACTGAATAAAGCTCTACAGATTGCCGGCTGCGGGCTTGCTGTGCCTTATGTGCAGGGCAATAAGACCGTGGTGATCGCCTTTCCTAACCCCGCAAATGATGTGGTAAATATTAGTATTGCAAGTGTACAAGCAGTTGATGCAGCCATTACCCTAACTGACGTAACTGGCAGGGTACTGATGCGGCAAACAGCAAACAATACAGGCGGCCATATTGCCGCATCATTTGATACACGCTTGCTGGCGGCAGGTATGTACTTTGTTATCGTAAACGCTGATGGCCGACAATATGTAAGAAAGATCGCAAAAGAATAATACCCGTGATGCTCCTTCCAATATTTGCATAGAATTAGGGGTATAATATCCTAAATGACCATATCATTGCCTATTTTTGCACATATATGTCGGAACTTCATTTTTATAATTCATACACACGCCAAAAGGAAAAGTTTGAACCCATAACGCCCGGCTATGCCGGCCTCTATGTTTGCGGCCCCACCGTATCGGGCGAATCGCACCTGGGCCATGCACGCCCTTATGTGACCTTTGATGTGGTGCAACGCTACCTCAGGCACCTGGGCTATAAGGTGCGCTATGTGCGCAACATCACCGATGCAGGCCACTTTGAAGAAGAAGGCCGCGAGGCCATAGACAAGGTGGGCGAAAAAGCCAAGGTGGAAAAAATGGAGCCGATGGAGCTGGTGCAGAAATACACCAATCTCTTTCACCATGCTTTTCGCCTCTTCAATTGCGAAGACCCCGCCATAGAGCCCACTGCCACCGGCCACATCGTGGAGCAGATCAACATGATAGAGACCATCATTGAGAAAGGCTATGCCTATGTGGTGAATGGCTCTGTTTATTTTGACGTAAAAAAATACGCCGATAATTATCCTTACGGCAAGCTATCGGGCCGCGTGCTGGACGACCAACTGGAAACCACCCGCGAGCTGGATGGCCAGGAAGAAAAACGCAACAAGGCCGACTTCGCGCTGTGGAAGAATGCACCTCCGCAGCACATCATGCGCTGGAAAAGCCCGTGGGGCGAGGGTTTCCCAGGCTGGCACATTGAGTGCTCGGCCATGAGTAGCAAATACCTCGGCGAAACATTCGACATTCACGGCGGTGGTATGGACCTACAATTCCCGCACCACGAGAGCGAGATAGCACAGAGCACCATAGCCCACGGCCACGCCCCGGTAAACTACTGGATGCACAACAACATGATCACCATCAACGGCAAGAAGATGGGCAAGAGCTATAATAATGTGATCAAGCTGTCGGAGCTGTTCAGTGGCAATCATCCTTTATTAACGCAGGCCTATCACCCAATGGTGGTGCGTTTCTACATATTGCAAACACACTACCGCAGCACCCTCGATTTCTCCAACGAAGCGCTGCAGGCCTCTGAGCGCGCTTTCCGCAGGCTATGGGAGGCTTATATGCTCCTCGATAAACTGCCCGCAGGTGGCACAGAAGCCTCAGACAAAACCCTGGACGCGCAGGTAATCACCTGGTGCAATGAGTGCGAAGAATTTATGAGCGACGACTTCAACACTGCCAAGGTATTGGCCAACCTCTTTGAGATGGCCCCGGTGATCAACGGCATCAAGGGTGGCCAGGTAGCCGCTACTGCGCTGTCTGCCACTACCATTGCTTTGATGAAGGCCACCTTCAAAACCTTCCTGGAAGACATACTTGGTATGCAGGCCCTGCAAGCCGAACAAAGCAGTTCCAAACTGAACAATGTGTTATCGCTGCTTATAGAGATAAGGAACGACTCCAAGAAAAGAAAAGACTTCGCAACATCAGACCAGATCAGGAATAAGCTGGCCGAGGCCGGCGTATTGCTTAAAGACGAGAAAGACGGAACAGTGTCTTATACGATAGAATAAACACACAGCATGAAATTCAATGACCTTATAGGAGCGCTTTCAAAAGTGAACACCGAGCTTAGAGAGCAGAGTGTGCAAGCCGTAAATATGTCGCTTACGATTCGTAACTGGGTCTTTGGATTTTATATAGTAGAGTTTGAACAAAACGGGAATGACCGCGCAGAATACGGGAAAGGGCTTCTTTCACTCATTTCGAAGGAGATGCAAAGCCGTCAAATATCCAATACGGATGAGCGTGAATTACGCCGTTGTCGCCAGTTTTATACCACATATCCCCAAGCAGATACATTCATTTTTTCTAACAACCGAATTCGGGGGTTGCTGTCCCCCGAATTCACTTTAAAGGAAAATAGCATAGAAAATTCTTCGATACAAATTCGGGGGACAGTGTCCCCCGAATTCATATTGCCTGAAAGCCACTATGATTAAGTTGGTTGAGGGTATATTACCCAAGACGATAGAATAAATCTGTAACTTTGCAGCATGGACATTAATCCGCAATACACGTTTGATAAATTGGGCAACCCGATAGGCGTTTTTTTGCCGATAGAAGAGTGGAACAATCTTACAGAAGAGTTGCACATGGATATACCCCAATGGCAAAAAGATCTTATTGATGTGCGGCTTGCGGAATACAAAAATGATCCGGGCAATGTTCTTAACTGGGATGATGTGATCAAAGAATTTGATAAAGAAGATGGGTTATTATAACATCACTATTCTACCCTCGGCACACCAGGATATGAGAGAAGCCCGTGTATGGTACAGGCAACACACTGAAGATCTCCCCAAGCGTCTTATGCAACAAATAAGACTAGGCATAGCAAAAATAAGAGCAACACCTTTTGCATATGCTATCAGGTATAAAGAAGTACACATTGCTAACATCAATATTTTCCCATACGCTATACATTACTTAATCGTTGAAGATACTGTTGTAGTCATTGGCGTTTTTCACACAGCAATAAATCCTGAAAAATGGAAATACCGCGCGTGAGGATATCCCGATGAGACTTTGAATCAAAAAACTATAATGAAAAAATTATCAAGGCTTATAAATTACCTCAAAGATTATAAAGGAAAGATAGGGCTCTACTTTCTGTTCAACCTGCTGAGCATTTTATTCGGATTGCTGTCTTTTTCTTTGGTGGCACCGATATTGAATGTATTGTTCGATAAAAGCCCGGTGGCAAAGCCCCTGCCTGTGCAACCCGCAACAGGTAGCCCTATAGCAGCCTTGCTCAATCAGCTAAAGATGTTCCTGCTGCAACAGGATAAGCTCACTACACTGGCCTATATCTGCATTGTCGTTGTGGTCTTTACTATCCTCAAAAACCTGTTCCTTTATCTTTCCCTATATATTCTAAATCCCTTGCGCAATGCAGTGCTGCGCAGATTGCGTGATGACCTGTTTACCAAAACACTGTCGCTACCCATAGGCTTCTTCACGGAAGAAAGAAAGGGCGACCTTATCTCCCGCATGACCAATGATATCAACGAAGTAGAGCTGTCTATCATGGCTGTGCTGGAGGTGTTCATCAGGGAACCGCTTACCATTATCTTCTTCCTGGGGTACATGATCTTCCTTAGCTACAAGCTTACACTTATCCTGTTTGTGGGGTTGCCTATTGCAGGTCTTGTCATAGGGCGCATCAGTAAGTCGTTGCGCAAAAACTCGAACCTGGCACAGGAGAACCTGGGCAATATGCTGGGCGTGATAGATGAGACACTGGTAGGTATGCGCGTGCTCAAAGCATTTAACGCAGAGAACCACCAGCACCTCCGCTTCATGAAGCTGAACAACCTGCTGTTCCGTACCCGCAACCGCATTGCTGCCCGCCGCGAGCTGGCCTCGCCCTTATCAGAGACCATGGGTATAGTCGTGGTGAGCATTATACTTTGGATAGGTGGCAAGATGGTGTTTGCCGGCAATGGCTTCGACAGCGCCACCTTCATCACTTACATCGCAATCTTCAGCCAGATCATCAATCCATTTAAAAACCTTTCTACGGCATTTTATAATGTGCAGAAAGGCACATCGGCCCTCGACCGTATAGAACACCTGCTCTCCGCTGAAAATACAATAGTAGAACTGCCTGATGCAAAGCCGGTACGCTCGTTTGAGCGCAAAATAGAATTTAAAAATGTGCAGTTCTATTATGGCGAAAAGCAGATACTCAGCAACATCAGCTTCGATATAGAAAAGGGTAAGACCGTAGCGCTGGTTGGTGCATCGGGTGCGGGCAAGTCTACACTAGTAGACCTCATACCCCGCTTTCATGATGTGACGGGTGGCGAGATACTCATAGATGGCATCAACATAAAAGAATGCCGCATAGACGACCTGCGCAGGCTGATGGGCGTAGTGAGCCAGGATCCTATATTGTTTAACGATACCATCTACAATAATATAACACTGGGTACGGGTGGCGCCACACAGGAGCGTGTGGAAGAGGCCGCAGGCATAGCCAATGCCCACAAATTTATTACTCAGAAAGGTGAGGGTTACCAAACCGTGGCAGGGGACCGTGGCGCGCGCCTGAGCGGCGGTGAGCGCCAGCGGATAACTATAGCCCGCGCCGTACTGAAGAACCCACCTATACTGATACTGGACGAAGCCACCTCATCGCTGGACACCGAGAGCGAGCGCATAGTGCAGGATGCCATCAACAACCTGATGAAGAACCGAACTTGTATCGTTATAGCCCATCGCCTATCTACTGTGCAACATGCCGATGAGATCATCGTGATGGAAAAAGGACAGATAGTAGAGCGTGGCACACATGCCGCCCTGCTGAGCCAGGATGGCTTTTATAAGCGCCTGGTGGAGATGCAGCAGGTGAAATAAAAAGAAAAACTAAAAAATCAAAAAGGAAAAATTCCCTTACGCATCCCGGCTCACTTTTTATTTTTCCTTTTTTATTTTTCATTTAATTTATAACTATAAAATCCGAATAAAAAAAATTTATCAGTATTGGGTCTGCCTATATATTTGCAATACAAACTATAGTGTATGAGCAAGATATTGGTTACGGGCGGATGTGGCTATATAGGTGGCCATACTATTGTGGACCTGATACAAAATGGCTTCGATGTGATATCAGTGGATGACCTCTCGAAGGGATCGCTGAAAATGCTGGAAGGCATAGAGCGCATAACGGGTAAGCAGGTAAAGAACTACAAAGTAGACCTCTGCAACCTTGATGATATAGAAGCCATCTTTCTCGAAAACCCCGACCTGGTGGGCGTTATACACTTTGCGGCCTACAAGTCGGTACCTGAATCTGTAGCAGAACCACTGAAGTACTTCAGGAATAACTTCAACTCCCTCATCAATATTCTGCAATGCGCGGAAGAGTTTGATGTGGACAATTTTGTGTTCTCGTCCTCCTGCTCGGTATATGGCAACACTACCGAATTGCCGGTGAATGAAGACGCGCCTTTTGCAGAGCCTGAATCGCCATACGCGCGTACCAAGCAGGTGGGCGAGGCTATGTGCCGTGATTTTACCAATATCAATAAACATTTCAATACCATACTGCTGCGTTACTTTAACCCGGTAGGTGCACATGACTCTGCGCTAATAGGCGAATTCCAGGACCTATCTGAAAGCGTGGTGCCTGTGATCACACAAACTGCCGTGGGCAAGCGCGAATCAATGACCGTATTTGGCACCGACTACGATACGCGCGACGGATCTTGTGTGCGCGACTATGTGCATGTGATGGACATAGCCAATGCGCATACCCGCGCGCTGCAATATATAATAGACGACCGTAACAAATCTAACTGCGAAGTTTTTAACCTGGGTACCGGCAATGGTGTAACGGTGCTGGAGCTGATCGCTGCTTTTGAAAAAGTATCGGGCGAAAAGCTGAACTACAAAATAGGCCCGCGCCGCGCAGGTGATGTGATAGAGGTATACGCTAACAATAATAAAGCCCGCAAGTTGCTGGACTGGGAAACAAAGTATGACCTGGATGCTATGATGGACACCGCATGGCGCTGGGAGCAGGCTGTGGCCGCCAGCAAGAAAACGGCTGTAACTAACTAAAGGATCCTTTCAAATTTTTAATAAAATGTTCCGCATCGTAGAGGTGCGGAACATTTTTTTTGTGGATAAACCGGCAGATACCAACAGCGCATTTTAGTATCATATGCCGCTATGGTAAAGGGTTTGGGTACAGTTAGCCACATTTTTTGTTGGTATTTCGTAAAATTCATGCGGGGTTGTCTTTTTACTTTTGGGGCATAAAATGTGTTTTATGCGCGGAGAAAGAATATACAAAGACATCACCAGGAACAGCAGGGTACGTGGATTACAAAAGGGCCGCAGCAACTCGCTGATCGTAAGGCGCAATGAGTGCCTGCTGGCCCGCTACTACTATTACGGCGTTCACAAAGATGTGTGCTATGAAGAGATCCTGCGACTGCTGGCTGCCGAATTTTTCCTTACAGACTCTACCATAACCCGCATTATATTGGATAATACCGACAAACTACAACAGCTCAAAGAAAAAGCACCGGTGGTGTATTACCTGCAATCGCACTGGCCACATATGAAATGGTGATGCTTTTTAAGTGAAAAGTCAAAAGGGAAAACCTTAAATTGAGCTACGTGCTTCCCAAGTTTTGTTATTGTTATAGCGTCATTCCATCATTGACAACCAACGATGCAGGAGCAAGTAATTGCTGTGGCTTGGTGCTGTAGTCTTCAAAGGCTATGGAGTAGCGCAGTTCGCGCACACGGTAGTTGTCTGTTCTTTTTTGGGTGGTGGCGCTGGCGCGGATGAGGCTGCCATAATCGGTGCCGGGTGACCAGCCTTGTATGGTTTGGTGTAAGGCCCATTCGAGGTCGTAATAACCGAGGGCTTGCTGGGTATAGGCCGTGGGTGTGACCTGAGAGCTGTTGCTGTAGGGCGCAAAGCCCAGGCGCAGCACTACGGTGCCTTTGGCAGTTTGCACATTGCTGCTCATGTTATCAAAATCAAAGTCTTCAAAATCTATAAGCACGCATGGCCAGGATACCGGCGGGCGTGTAGTGCTTTTGATCTGGCCGAGATCCTGGTCTATATAGGTGATCGCGGTCACGTTGGTTTTGATCTGCTGCTGAATGGCGAGGAAGATGTTGGCGAAAGGAGAGTTCATGGTTTTATGTTGATAGGTTGATAGGTTGATATGGCACGAGGATCGTATGGAAGCGGGACACTTCCATCTTTGGGACGAAGCGAGACGCTTCGACCAGTGGATGTAATATTCGATACCCATATGGTATTACACACCGCGTGGTATACCATACGTATCATACCAATAGCTTTCAGGTATAGGCACTACCTGGGCTATTTCTTTATCTACTGCTACGCGGGCTTTTAGATAGTCTATATCCATGTCTTTAGAGAATACAAAGCTGCCGTTGCTTACCGGGTAGCCATAGCCTTGCAGTACGGCCAGGAATTTAGGGCTATTGAGCATGGCAGCGGTGTAGATAAGGTCGCTGCGGGTGATCTCGTATTGCTGCTCCAGGTGTACCTTGCTCTGTGCGTAGCCGGTGCTGTAGCTGCTGGTGGTTGTTTCGGTATTGCCCAGTATGGTTATAGACATTTCTTCATTCAGCGCCTTGATGAAGGACAGTTGCAGGTCGCCATCACTATTGCTTTGCTTGCCGTCTTTTATTTCAAAATCGGCCTGGCGGGGTATCATCAATGAGAGGGAGCTGCCGCTTTCGTCCAGTATCTTTTTCAGCTCCAGCTTGGTTTGCTCGTCATAAGAATCATACTTGATGATGCGCACCGGCTGGCCAAAGAGCTCTATGTACTGCGCCCAGTCGGCAAAGCCGCCGCGCTTGTACAGGCTATAGGGTGCGCACTTCAGCAGCAGGCCCAGGTCTTTGGTATCGCCCATCACCCATACGTTCTCCAGGCTTAGGTACGGTATGCCGTCTGTACCTGTTTGCTCGTAGGTGATGATGCCCAGGTCGGCCCTGATGTGCTTGCGGGGTATTTCGCGCAGCGCAAACTCCCTGCCGGGTATGAATTCTATGCCCGATATGCCCCACAGCTGCGTTTCCATAATAGTGCGCATCACTTCCCTGAAGGGCAGAGAATGCAGCAGGGCATCGAACTCATGCACTCTTTTGCCATCGGCAAGAAAGCAGATCTCTTTATTAAGCACAGCATCTATTCGTTTGCTGATGACGCCGGAGAGGTGTCCATCGAGCACTACATCTTCATACAGGTCGTAAAGGCGGGTACGTGTGGGGAAATAGACAGACTCTGCGCTGATGAGCGCGCCACGCCATGTGGCTATGTCTTTACGGCTGCGGTCAACAGACCGTATATTGAGCTCATTAAGTATGATCTCCTGCTTTTTCTGATCGGTCTTATACGTTTTTACCATAGGGGTTTATTTAGTTGAATTCGTTTTTTAAAGAATGGGCTGAA
>CAIVKT010000696.1 GCA_903906615.1 uncultured Bacteroidota bacterium
AATTTAAGTGGGGCGTTACTACCACCACTACCTATCTCCCTTCTGATAATTCCGGCTATTTTAAAGACAGCAAAGACAACCTCATAGACTGGCTGCGTCAGTTCTCCGAAGAAAAAGACGAGACCTTTATCCGTGGTTTCCTCGGCAGGATGCTGTTCTCCGGCGAAGAAACATTAAAGAGCTGTACTGTACTCAGCGGGGGCGAAAAAGTGCGCTGTATGCTCAGCCGCATGATGATGCTGAAAGGCAATGTGCTGCTGATGGACGAGCCTACCAACCACCTGGACCTGGAAAGCATTACGGCCCTCAATAACGGTATGAAGGACTTTAAAGGCACCATCCTCTTCACCACCCGCGACCATGAGCTGGCCAACACCGTTGCTGACCGTATACTGGAAATAACCCCAAGTGGCCTCATAGACCGCGAAATGAGCTTTGATGAGTATATGACCAACGACCGCGTTAAAGCCCAGAAGGCTGAAATGTATGGGGTGCTGGCGTAAGTTGTGGTATTGATTTTATAGCTAACTTTGTAATGCAATGGGAACATTATTAAATATAGGCGAGATCAAAAAGCTATATCCGGATGAATGGGTATTGCTGGGCAATCCTGTATTAGACACAGCCAATAAAATTGATGTTGTCTCCGGGATACCTATATACCATAGCAAGGATAAGAAGGAAGTGTGTTATATAGGAAGGGATAAAACGGCTGCATTCAATAAGATCACACTAATTTATACCGGTACTTTTTCGGCTACAAGAAAAATAACAGGCGTGTTTAACCGTATCAAATGACTTTCCCATTTAAAAGAGAACCGGAAAGTGGGCTTATAGTTGTTGCCATTGAAATTGATGACAAGTATGAGCTTAAAATGGTTCTTGATACAGGGGCAACAAATACTACCATTGATAGCAATGCGCTTTATTTGTTGGGCCATGATTTGAAAGACAGCATCGGAACTGTTCAGATAGAAACAGCAAATGGCATAATAGATACTGAATTATTTGAGCTGAATAGCTTTGCCTCTATCGGTATTACAAGGAAACCATTTCAAATACAAGTTTACGATTTCCTCGCGCATGGTATCTTCTCCGATTATGATGGGCTTCTTGGCCTTGACTTTCTGGATGGATTCAAATTTTGCATAGATACAAACAACAATATCATTACGTTAACGGAGAACTAATCAAGCTATATTTTACTATCTAAGAACGCCTCCCATTTCATTACTTCTAATCCGTTGCTCCGAATCTGGTGTTCTGCGCCATTATAGAGAACATATCCCTTGCTGCTTTCATTTAAATTGGTCCAATAGGTGAGGTTTTTGAAGAATTCGGTGTTGACCGTTTTGCCTGCTTTTATTTCTATAGGTGTTAGCGCTCCGGCATCGTCTATTATTACATCTACCTCGTGGCCTGTCTTATCGCGCCAGTAATATAGGTTCACAGGTAAGCCGGCGTTTGTTCGCTGCTTGATCAGTTCGGTGATCACCATACTTTCAAAAAGGCTGCCGCGTACAGGGTGGTTGGCCAGTTGGTCGGCACTGCTTATACCCAGTAATGAGCATACCAACCCCGTATCATAAAAATAGAGCTTGGGGCTTTTTACAATGGTCTTATTAAAATTGCGGTGATGTGGTTTTAGCAAATGGATAATAAAACTGCTTTCCAGTATGCCTATCCACGATTGTATGGTTTTCGTATCTACACCTGTCTCTACAGCAAGAGAAGATAAGTTGAGCTGCTGCCCTGTGCGCCCGGCAAGTAGCAGCATAAACCGCTCAAAGACAATAAGGTCAGTAATGTTCTTTATCTGCCTTACGTCCCTGTCTACATAGGTGCGGATATAATTAGGGTACCAATCCTTGGGGCGTATTTGTTGCGCCCATACAGGCGGGTAAAAACCATTGATCATCAGCGCATTTTCTTCGGGAATGCTTACTCCACCACCGCGTAATTCCATAAAACTGAAGGGCAGGAGCGTCATAAATGCGACCCGCCCGGCAAGGCTTTGTGCTATATTTTGCTGCAAAAGGAAGTTATTGCTACCTGTAAGGATAAAAAGGCCGGGCGTATTGCTGTTGTCGAGTATCTCCTGCAGGTAGGAGAAGATTTCCGGTGTGCGTTGCACTTCATCCAGTACTGCGCCATCTTTGTACTGCGCCAGGAAACCACGCGGGTCTTCTATTGCAAAACGCCTTGCATCAGGGTTCTCGAGTGACACATACGGCTTGTGCTTAAACAGGTCTTTTACCAACGTGGTTTTGCCCGACTGGCGCGGGCCGGTAACCGCTATTGCTTTAAAGGCTGCCGCTAATTGTATGATCTTATCACTGGCAATACGATGTATCATAACCACAAAATTACATAAAACTGTCCAAATATGGAATTCAATTCCAGATTTGGACAGTTTTTAACGCTAAAGGCTATTCCAGCACCGGCAAAATGATCTTCGAGGCATGTACGCTGCTGGAGTAGATGCGTATATCGCAGGGTATATAGTCTTTGGCGGTGCAGTTATATATATCTACAAATTGCTGGGGGTTTCGGTCTACCAGCGGGAACCAGGTGCTTTGCACCTGCACCATTATACGGTGGCCTTTTTTGAATACGTGGGCCACATCGGGCAACTTGTATTTTACCTCGGTGATGTGCCAGGGGATAAATGCCTCCGGGCGCTCAAAGCTATTGCGGTAGCGGCCACGCATTACCTCGCCGCGCACCAGCATTTCATAGCCGCCCATGGGGTAGTCTTTGCCGCTACCTTTACCATCGAGGCTATCGTCATATTTAAAATTATCGGGGAATACGTCTATCAGCTTCACCACAAAATCGGCATCTGTAGTGGAGAGGGTAGCATACAGATCAGCTATTACAGGGCCTGCCAAAGTAATATCAGTAGACAATGTATCTGTTTGATAAACAACAACATCTGTTCTTCTTGCTGAAAACCGCTGATCGTCATCCATATACTCGCGTGTACGGCCAAAATGCACACCATCGGCATAGGGTACAGGCTTGGTAGGGTCGCTGGTGTATTTTGCATATGTGTTCGTTTCGCTAACGGGTGGGGGAGTAAACGAGAGCGCGCCGCTGGCATATAGGTATAGTTCTTTGTTATTGCGTTCCCTCGGCGGCCATTGATCAAAAGTGCGCCATTTGTTGGCACCGGAGAAAAATATGTTGGCTTCCTTTATGTTGGATATATCTCCTTTTCCGAGCAAATAGTGGTTAAAAAACGGTATTTCTATGTTTTTTTGGTACCAATCGGAGTTTTTTTGCCCAAAACGCACATTGCCCAGGTAGTCGCCGCCGGTACGTGCCCAGCCTCCGTGGCTCCATGGCCCCATCACCAGCTTGTTGTTATTGTCTGCTTTCTGCTCTATGGCTTTATATAAGTTCCAGGCGCCATAGCAGTCCTCGGCATCAAACAGACCGCCAACTACCAGCGTGGCTACCTTGGCGGGTATATGGTCTACTTCTTTACGTGCATTGCGCACCTGCCACCAGTCGTCATAGTTGGGGTGCTGGTACAGATCGTTGAAGAACTGCACACTGTCTTTGAGCAAAGCGGCCAGGTCGTGTATAGAGCCTGCATTTAAATAAAACTTGTAGTTGTCCTTTGTATAGTATTGAAAACCAGTTGCTCCGTGCATAGTAGGAAATGGGCGTGGCTTACCGAACCCGCTGTAAAAACTAAAGGCATCCATCATCATAAAAGCACCATTATGGTGGAAATCGTCGCCCATGAACCAGTCTGTCACCGGCGCCTGTGGGCTTACGGCTTTGAGTGCCGGGTGGCCGCAAAGAGCGCCCTCGGTGGCATAAAAGCCGGGATAGCTGATGCCCCACATACCTACGCGACCGTTGTTGTTTTTTGTGTTGTGTATCAACCAGTCTATAGTGTCGTAGGTATCAGATGCCTCATCTATCTCCTTGCCTTTTTTGGCCGGGTTGTAGGGGCGCACATCTACAAACTGCCCCTCGCTCATATAACGGCCCCGCACATCCTGCAGCGCTATAATGTACCCTTCACGGAAGTAAGCCATGTAATGGCTGTTCCAGAACCCTTTATACGCATCCCCATACGGGCCTATGGAATAGGGGGTACGATTGAGCATGATCGGGTGCTTGCCGCTCATTTTTGGCTCATATATAGCCGTAAAGAGCTTTATGCCGTCCCGCATAGCGATGCTTACTTCCCGCTTGGTATAATGGGTAACCAGCCACGCCGAATCGAGGGCAGGGGTTTGTGCAGAGCTGCAAAAGGGGAGTGTGAGCAGTATAAAAAGGAGGAGGCGCTTCATATGGTAAAGACGTTTTAAGCTGTGTGCCTTGTAAAAATATAAAAACGCAGGATAAAATTCAAATTGCTGAAATCATACTTATGCAGCAGGTTTGCAGTTTGCTTAGGCGGTTCGAGAATGACTATAAGTGAGAATGATACCGGGTTAGGGAGGAGTGAATGTATGCAGACCATAGGATGGAGAATTGGTATTGCTTGTAACTGATTGATTATAATTGTCTTTTCTCGTTAGTTCTATTTAACATAATGTAAATTATAGAACAAAATGAAAAGTAGAGATTAGGTTGGTAGCAGGTATCATAATATCCT
>CAIVKT010000697.1 GCA_903906615.1 uncultured Bacteroidota bacterium
GCTATGCAGGAACATATTGATGAGCATAGCCACCACAATACCTATAAGGCCCATACTGAGGATACGGCCAAAAGAAGTAAGGTCTTTATCGGTAGTGTAGCCCATAACGGCCATTACACCAAACATAACCGAAGCCGATGCAAAGCAACCGATCACAGAACCGGCTGTGTATACAAGCAGTATGTAACTGAGGCTGATACCCAACACTGCGGCAAAGGCGAGGAACAGGAAGGTAAGCGCAGCAGGCGACAACTTATTCATACCAAACTGCATGAGCAGGATGAAGCCAAAGGGCGCAAATGTAACGATCCAACCGAGGCCACTTGGGCGGAGAATACCCTGCTCATTCTGTACATACAGTTCTGAGAAAAGCGATTGATTAGTAGAATAAAGCACCGCAAAAAGCGTGGACACTGCAAGCGCCACAAACATCCATAAAAAAACACCGGCCATAAATTTTTTGGCCACTACGCCTGAACCCGCCGCAGGCTGACTATCAATAACTGTGTAGTTAGAGAAATTCTGATTGTAATTATCCATATTTAGTCCTTGAGATTTGTATGTAAAGTTAATGATATAATCGTGATTACAAAGAGGCAGAAGATGAGTTTTAACTTTTCACAAAGTGAGTACTGACTGCTTTATAAAACAATCTGAACTATGTATTTCCACCAAAACAATAAGATGATGGACATCCACACCGGGAAGCGCTCAGCGAACTTACAGCAAGGATCCTAATAAGTAACATCTACGCTAAACTTCACACGCTCCCGCTTTTTGGTGAATACATGCCAGTTGCCATCATAGTCTATATGTGTGGGGTATAGCTTACCGCCTACCTCGTGCGTGCGCACCCTCATACGCACATCAAAGTCATAAACCCAGGTGCTGTAAGACAGGGAGTAGTCGCGCGCCACTATGCTGTAATCTGTTTTACGAAACCATGTGGTGAGCTCGTTATAGAGCGCCTGCCGCTCATAGCCCGGCTTTGGGGTAATGCGAAACACAAAGCAGCTTACGCCATCGTATAGCTCCGAGGTTAACTTAAAATTATATTTCTCCGCCTCACCTTCATCAAATACTGATGCCCTATCGCCCATAAAAGGTACACCGCTCACCCGCGAACCGGGGTTGAAGATGAGCTGTCGCAGCTCGTACTTACTTTTGCCCATCGTTCCGCTTGCGCGCGCATCCATGGCCCCCGCCACCACATCGCTCTCGTTGCACACGGGGTCTTTGGCAAAAAAGAGATAGGCAAACAGCTCAGCGGTATAGTAGTTGTAATTGCCATGCCGGTCAAAGAAATCGCCGGTCACTGTTTGTGCCGACGCCTGTGTGCTGCGGCAGCGGTCTTTATAGGTTTGGTGCGTTTTGTTGTGCAGCGAAGCCGCTACCCTGCCCTCTTTATCGAATACCTGTATATCATTCACGGCATCGTAAGGCAGGAAACGCATATTCTTGAATGCCTTATAGAAAGTAGTATCATTCCTCACCCTGCGGATAAAGGCATCAATATCAAACCCGGCATGAACGGTAACAGAATCTAGCTGTATAGGCACTTTAAACGCGCTTGTAGTATCGTATAGCTGCCCACGGCACAACACAGAAAACAGGCAACAGCAGATCAATAAACAGCATAGCTTTTTCATATTGCCATTTATATTTTGAGCAGCAGTTCCTGGTGCTGCCTCAGCAATGCCTCGGCCACTATCATATCCTCGGGTGTGGTCACCTTTATGTTTTCGCGCTCGCCTTCTACAAGATGCACCTTTTGGCCGGATGCCTCTACCACCGTAGCCTCATCAGTAAAGTAATGCTGGAACTCCTGCCTGAATGCGGGCAGCAATATGTTGGTACTGAATGTTTGCGGTGTTTGTATCACGCGCAGGTGCTCGCGCAGTACGGGCTTGGAGTGCTCGCCGTCCAGCAGCCTCATGCTTTCGGTCACA
>CAIVKT010000698.1 GCA_903906615.1 uncultured Bacteroidota bacterium
CAAAAATAAGTAACAGCCAATTTTTTCTCATGTGCGTGAGCGTTGTTAATGGATATAAAAGTATACATTGCTTTTAAAAAAAAGAAGGGCTTTGAAAAAAAACTTTAGCCCTTCAATTAATTATTATGTGTTTTGCTTAGAAACGGCCGCAGGGGATCGTCCTTTTATTTGCGAATCGCAGCGGGTTTGGAGCAATATACCTGATGGCTAATTCAAAGCCGCCCTGTCCGTTGCTTGCTGTATTCAGCGAAGAAATATTGTAGTCATAAGATACGCCTATCCGAAAACCTTTGAATTCCACCCCGCCTGTGATCATGGCAGCATCGCCTGTGCGGTACCAGCCACCCAGGAATACCGCGCTGGAAAAATTCTCATAGCCGGGGTTGCCACCTACTTCATAATGGAACTCATTGCCCACGATGATCTCACTTGCTGATGCCTGGCTTTGAAAGAGCACCGCAGGGCGAAGACTCAGCCTTTCCCCGGCTGCTATCTGCGCTCCTGCCTCGGCAGTATACCGCATATCCAGTGTGTTATTAGAAGATTGTTTTTGCTCTAAAGCATCCGTTGGCTGGTTGATGTTGTTGGCAGCAAGGCCCAGTACATAACCAAACTTCTCGCTTGTAGACTGGCTGAAAGAAATGCCTGCATTTACGAGGTAGTAACTCACCTGATTGCCCAGGCCGAGACGGAGCTCTTGTGTTGTACCTTGGGAAAATGCGCCATTAACATACTCATCGCCAAAGTACAACCTCGACAGGTCTATGCTTTTCTGCGTGAAGCCGCCCTGGAGGCCGACTGCAAGGTCGCTTGCACCATGCTCATTCTGTCCGAAATATTTGTGATAAGCCACAGAACCCAGCGCAGTGGTATTGGTAAGGTTACCGTCCCCCGCTTTGTCCTGGAATACCTGCAGGCCCGCAGCAAGATAATCACCATTCCTTTCTATAAGCAACGGCAAATCTACTGATGCACCGGTGGTTACATAAGGAACTGTAACACTCCCCCACTGGTTCCTGTAGATTGCCGCAGCACGCACACGGCCATCAAACATACCTGTGAAGGCAGGATTGACAACAAGGGGTGCCATATCGAACTGGGTGAAGTGAATATCCTGGGCTAAAGCAACAGGGCCGGTTAGCGCGATTGCTACGGCCAGGCTTAATCGGGTGTTGATCTTTCTCCTTATCATTGTATGTAATAATTATCGTTGTAAAGTTAACAGATTAAAGTTACGTTTTCTTATTTTTTATTAATTTTCTTTTAACAACTCACCCACACTATATCAAAAAATACACAGCCAAATACACGGGCAAAGATCACCCTAAAAGGCTTTATTTAACGGTTGAAAATACAGAAATAATTTAAAGTAGCACTATTTGGCCTTATAATTTTAATTTTATCATCTTCAATTTCCGTCTAAAACACCCAAAAAACAAGCCTTTTCCGGCAAAAGCTCCCGCACAGGAGGCATGTGCCATTATTTATTAAGACGGGTAAAAAACACCAAAACGTTTGCCCCGCGGCTAAAGATATATTGCCCATAGGCTAAAATATATTACCGCAGTAAAGCGAATTAGTTTTTTTGCCTTTAATAATATTGTATTTTTATCCCGTTACATGGCTAATACAACCAAAAATAAGAAGACGGCACCACCGCCCAAGATAAATGACATCTTACCGGTGAGCATTGATAAAAAGCGACAGATCATGCTGGGCATTGGCATTTTCCTGATGATGTCGGGCATTTTCATCTGCCTGGCCATCATCAGCTACTGCTTTACCTGGAGTACAGACCAGGACAGCCTGATCTCAACCACCGGCAACTGGAACTTCCTGCTGCACGACCACACACAGATAGCCAACTGGGGTGGCCGCCTCGGCGCGGTGCTATCCCATATATTAGTATACAAGGGCGCAGGAATTGCCTCTATGGCCATAGGACTGGCAATAGCCGCCATTGGCCTGCACATTATCTACGGCAACCGGGTAACGCCACTGCTGCGCTACATGAGGTGGGTATCTATATTACTGCTGCTGGTAGCGCCTATACTTAGCTACCTCTTCCCCGATAATTCCTTCCCCCTGGGCGGCGCGCTGGGCAAGGTAGCGATAGAATATTTCAACGGCCTGATAGGCTATGGCGGTACCGGCATGGTACTGCTGTCTACGGTCTTCTTTTTTGTGTTCGTCATTTTCGCCCTCGACATACGCCCCTTCCTCAAACGTATGCACGCCCATGCCGAGAAGATGAAGGCTGCGCTCGCGCCTACTCCTGTATTCAATGAACATAACGGAGAAAGCACATTGCAGGAAACAGCGGCAGAAAATACACCCCCATTTCCGATTGACGGTGCCGCGAACCAACTGAACAACTATGGCGGAGGCAATGAAGCGTTAGTAATAGATGAAGGTGCAGGCGCCAAAGAATGGGCCATGACCATGGCCGAGAAAGAAAGCCACACACTTGTCGTTGCTGAAGAAGATATTGAAGAAGCTGAAGACGAAGAATACGAAGCCTACCAGGAGTTTGTGAACGGGCAGAACGC
>CAIVKT010000699.1 GCA_903906615.1 uncultured Bacteroidota bacterium
CACCACAAAAGGCCGGAGCGCACAAAAATAGCCGCTGCGCCAACTGCCACCCCATCATTAAAATCTATTACAACAGCCCAGGAAGCACCGTTGGCGCACCGCGAGCCACTGGGAAAGGATGGCATCAACTTCTCCAAAGACCAGAATGCCATACAAAAGAAATATGCCGATATATTGGGCCTGCAGCCGCAGTACATCACCAACTACACCTTGTACCAGTTCATAGATAAGTGGTATGGCGCCAATTACCGTCTTGGGGGTACTGATGATGAAGGCATAGACTGCTCGGCATTTGCACAAAGGTTATATAAAGAGGTGTATGGTATGGACCTATTACGCACAGCGATGGACCAGTTTGGCACCTGCAAGCGTATAAAGCATTCCGGCGATGCCATCGAGGGAGACCTTGTATTCTTTCATATACACAGCAGGCGTATTACCCACGTGGGCGTTTACCTGGCCAATGATTACTTCATACATGCCTCCACATCGGGCGGGGTGATGATCAGTAACCTGAACGAGGACTACTGGCATAAGTACTATGCAGGTTGCGGCAGGGTACCTAAAAATGAGAGCGACCGTTCGACAAGCTCACGATAAGTGCCGCAAAGACAGCAGCTATACTTATCTGGCACGATTTTAACATGCTCCTGTTATGGCCATTCAGGATGCGTAAAGTAATCATTATCATATCGTCTGTACTACTTCTGCTGGTGGCAGGTGCATGTGGCTATGGGATATGGCTTGCGCATCACTATAAAGGCATCATCATGGCGCGGCTGCCGGAGGCTGTACTCAGTTCTACTGACAGCATTTACCATATTTCTTTCACTGATATAGATGTGAGCCTTGCGGGGCGTAGCGTGGTGATCACAAATGTGCGCCTGTGGCCGGATATGGAACAGGTAAAAGCGCTGAAAGCAGCCGGGAGGCATGTGCCACCTACCCTATCTACACTATCCATACCTCGGCTGGAGGTTGATGGCATAGCCTGGAGGCACCTCATAGACAGCCATTCACTGGATTGCGGGCATGTAACCGTGCATGATCTGAAATGGCTGCTGGCCTGCCGCCCGAATACGGACACCAACGTGACCCATGACAAGCAAAAAACGCCCAAAATAGACCGGGTGACAGCCACGCACATAGACTTCGACAACCCGGACATTACCTACGACTATGCCGGATCCAAGACACACTTCACCTGCCATATGAATGGCGGTAAGGCTATGCTGGACAATTTTGTGTATAACTATGACTCACATAAGGACACCAGTGTATTCCTGTATGCACGAAGCGGCAAACTACGGTTTGAGAAATTTCAACTCAATAAGCCCAATGGGCATTACCACATCAATGCCCCATTACTCGATTTTGAAAGCAGTGCTGAGGCCGTCATCCTCAAGGCTGTGCGTATTAATAACATGACCGATGATGATCCGGTGACCGGCAAGGAGAAAGAATTTTACAACTTTACCTTCCCGAAAATAGAAATGGCTGGCTTCAACTGGAACCGGCTGGTGAATGACGGCGAACTGGTGATACCTACAATAAATGCAGCAGAACCGCTTATAGATGTA
>CAIVKT010000700.1 GCA_903906615.1 uncultured Bacteroidota bacterium
CTGACCATACCTGAGAACCGTTTTAGGTTTGCGTTTGCACCGCTGTATTCTATCCCTACCCAGTCGCTGGTAGGTACTGGCTCGGTAGGCTACCTGTGGTATCCTGATAATGTGTTTAAAGAGATAATGCTACAGGCCGATGGCAAGACATTCCATGATAACAACCAGGTGAACAACGGTATCAAAAACCTGTACCCTGGCTATAGCAAGGTAGCCCCATCGCTCAGTTTCACTTTTAATGAACACAACCCGCTAAGCCCTGTACAGCGCACCCTGACGCTGAAAGGCTACCTGATCAATGAGAACATCATAGATCCGGGCCCCGATCCATTCATCATTCCTCCTGTCCTCAGAAATCACCAGAATATCTACGGCCTCCTACGCTATACGCATAAAAACACCCGCACTTACAATCCCTTCGACTATAAAGCAGAAGGCCAGTTGGGCGCCGACTTCGCCAAGATAACCGCTGAAAGCAACATCCGCATAGACTACAACACGAAACATAAGTCGCTATACATACGCGCATTTGTCGGCAAGTTCTTCCCCATCAACAGCGACCCGGCTGTGTATGGGCGGTATGAGCTGAATGCCAGCTACAGCGGCCTCGACGACTACCTATATGACGGCACGTACCTGGGCAGGAATGCGCAGAACAACCTGGCCGCACAGCAGGTATCTATGCAGGAAGGCGGCTTCAAAGTGCCTGTATTCAATAATGCCGACCAAAGCGATAGCTGGATGGGTACTATCAACCTGAAAACCGACCTGCCCATCACCAGGCTGCTGCCCATTCGCCTGTTCTTTGATGCCGGGCTGGTACCCAACAATAACCCAAGCTTCACCCATTCAGGCACCAGTACATTTATATATGATGGCGGCGTAGAGGTGCATATTATTAAAGATGTGGTGAGCATTTACATACCGGTGATCATGAGCAACGACTTCGACAACTACCTCACCGGAGCCTACGGACATAAGAACGTATTTGCAAGGAGCATATCCTTCACCATGGATTTCCAAAACATTAACTGGTTGAAAGCACCATCAAAAGTGCTGAAAATAGTTTCGAATTGATCCCTTTATTCAGATTTGCCAACTTTTTAAAAGTTGGCAAATCTTATATTAACATGTAATTTCTGCAATTTCAAAGTACCTTTGCCGCAATGGTACGCATAGGCAAAATAGTGGCAACACATGGCATTCACGGCACACTGATACTCTCTCATATAGTAGGAAATTCTAAATGGCTGAAGAAAGGCGATGCCCTGATGATAGAAGTACAAAAGGGCAACTACATCCCCTACTTCGTGGAGCAACTGAAAGCTAATGGCGATGATGAGTACCATATTAATATTGAAGAGGTAACAAAGGTAGAAATAGCTAAAAAACTGATAACCAAGCATGTGTATGTTGATGGCAATATTTTATCACTACTCCCTACCGACTCCCCACTGCTATGGATAGGGTTTAATTTAATAGATAAGAAAGTGGGGGCAGTAGGGATAATAGAGGACGTAATACATACCGGAAACCAATGGCTGGCAAAGGTAATGTACCAGAATAAGGAAGCCCTCATACCCCTTATAGAGCAGACAATAGACCAGGTGAACATTAAAGCCAAGACCGTAAAAGTGACCATACCCGATGGCTTGCTGGATATTTATCTGGAAGCATAAAATTTAATTAAACAGTTGATTGACAATACTTAGTGAATACTATTTGAAATGCGAATTGACATTATAACCGTATTACCCGAACTGCTGGAAAGCCCCTTTAGCCACTCTATAATGAAGCGGGCCAAGGACAAGGGCTTGCTGGAAGTATATGCCCACAACCTGAGAGACACCACCCCCTACAAGCAGGGACAGGTGGACGACTACCAGTTTGGCGGCGGGGCAGGTATGGTGATGATGCCGGAGCCGCTGGCGGTAGCCATAGAGCTATTACAGAAAGACCGCAAGTATGATGAGATCATATACATGACACCCGATGGCACATTGTTCGACCAGAAAACAGCCAACACGCTGTCATTAAAAGAAAACATAATGGTCATCTGCGGGCATTACAAAGGCATTGACGACCGCATACGCCAACTATACGTAACCAAAGAAATATCAATTGGCGATTATGTATTGAGCGGCGGCGAGCTGGCAGCGGCGGTCGTAGTGGATGCCATCGGCCGGTTATTGCCGGGTGTGCTTAATGATGAAACTTCCGCACTGTTCGATTCCTTCCAGGATGGGTTATTGGCACCGCCGGTTTATACCCGCCCGGCAGAGTTCCGCGGAATGGCCGTACCCGAGATACTCCTTTGCGGCGACCCGAAGAAGATAGAAGTATGGCGCCACGAGGAATCGCTGAAGCGCACAGAAGAGCGCAGGCCGGATATGCTAAGGGAGGATTAAAATTTTTTTATTTTTAGATTTGTATGTAATTTGTATGTTTGTATGGTGTCAAAGAAGACGAAATATCACATAAAAAAAACCTTTGAATGTTGATTTCGTTGTTGATCCTACACCATTAAATTCAGAAGACAGGAAAATGATCAGCGAGGTAATTGCTTATTACAAAGCCACCGGCCGCAAAAAATCATTTGTGAACCCTAAAAAGCGGGTAACACAAACACTCAACAAATCGCTGAAAGCTGCATAGCATTCGGGGCAAAGTGATTCTGGAATCGATTATTTTTCAAATTTTTCGATTTTTTATTTTTTATTAGTTACTTTATCGTTACCTTTGCACACCGAAAAAATCATAACAATCATGGAAGCAGTAGCTTTTGTACACGAGCAACTTACCGGAAAGAAGGAATATCCGAATTTCAAAGCAGGTGACAACGTCACCGTTAACTATAAGATCGTAGAAGGAACTAAAGAGCGTATCCAGTCGTTCAAAGGCGATGTTTTGAAGCGCCAGGGTCGCGGTTACACTGCATCCTTTACAGTTCGTAAAATGTCTGACGGCGTAGGTGTGGAGCGTTTGTTCCCGCTGTTCTCCCCAAACATTGACTCTATCGTATTGAATAAGTCTGGCCGCGTACGCCGCGCCAAGCTGTTCTATCTCCGCGAGCGTTCAGGCAAGTCTGCGCGTATCAAGGAAAATAAGCAGATCCACACTACTGCAAAGCCAAAGGCAA
>CAIVKT010000701.1 GCA_903906615.1 uncultured Bacteroidota bacterium
GGATGAACTTAGCCGTGAAGAGGACAATCAGTTTGCAAACGGACTGCGGGACCGTTCCATCAAGAATTGTGATGAAGCAATAAAATTTGCAGTACAGCAAAGAACATCCGAACAGAACAAGAAGAATTGAACTCTTTTTCGAAACAGATAAAAGCACCTCTATATATTCTTTCGAAGATGTCTCGCATTTGCATCTGGAACGACAAGAAACACATTGAAAAAGCACATACCCAATTTATTGGTTTCCTTTGTATTGATACTATGTTTTAGTACCACTTCATTGCTTTATGTATTATACGACGCATCAATGTGGGCAGCGAAGTTAAGCGCCAATAGCTACCTGGCAGAACACGAAGATTTACAGAACATTCATATCCCCAAAAACGAATTCAACAACACCAGTGAGATCTGGTACAAAGGGGAGCTATATGACGCAGGCAGCTATACGCTCGTAAATGATACGATCATCGTTGCCGTTTATCATGATAACAACGAAGAGGAGCTTATTAAAGCCATAGCCGCATGTTTTGAAACCAATGATAATTATTCCAATGACGGCCAGGTCCATCTATGCAAACATCGTACGCTGATACCTAACGGCGACAAAGTTTTAAGCGATCAACGAGAGATAGATGTTGTTCGTATACAAATGCGGGCACCCACGTTTATGATTTTGAATGAAACAGGTGTGAGCCATCACTACGCTGTTGAAGCGCCGCCTCCCGAACGTTGCTGCTAGCACTCCCCTACTAAAACTTCATACCGGAATGCTCCGGTGATTCCTCATTTAATACCATACTCATGCAAACACGCTATACAAAGCTGTTCACAATACTGCTATGCCTCTTGTTCCTAAAAGCTTCAGCCCAAAACGAACTGACGGGGATAATATTTAATAAAACCAATAACCTGGCCATTCCTTTTGCCAGCGTATACATCGAAGACCTGAAACTTGGCGTTGTAGCCGATTCCGACGGGTCTTACTCTATAAAAAGAATTCCCGAAGGGTATTACCTCGTATCTGTCCGTTCATTAGGATACACAATAGCGCCACAATTGGTCAAAATAAAGGGCATTACCCAATTTAATTTCGGCCTCTCCCGGTCTGACATTCAATCACCGGAAGTTGTAGTGACGGGTAATTCAAGAGCATCAGAAACGCGTAACACATCTCAATCCATCACGCAGGTATCACACGAATACCTGGACGAACAAGCCGCAACAAATGTGATAGACGCGATCGCTAAAGTACCCGGTGTTTCTGCCATGACAGATGGCCAAAGCATTTCCAAACCATTCATCAGGGGACAGGGATATAACCGGGTACTTACCGTTGATGATGGCGTAGTGCAGATGGACCAGCCCTGGTTTGATGAATTCGGCATAGAGATAGACCCCGATGCCGTGGACAGGGTGGAGATACTCAAAGGGCCTGCCTCACTTGCTTATGGCTCAGATGCCATAGCCGGTGTGCTGAACTTCATCCCGGAGCAACCATTGCCGGAAGGCCAGCAAAAAGGAGAAGTACTCTTCAACTACCAGACCAATAACGGCCTCATCAACAACATGGTACACCTGGCCGGAACCAATAAAGGAATATCGTGGAGCGCGAGGGTGGACAACATAATGGCGCATGCCTATCAAAATAAAGAAGATGGCTATGTGCTCAACTCGCAATTCAGCAACTTCAATATGGATGGCACCATAGGCATCCATCGCAAGTGGGGCTACACCCAGCTACATGCCAGTTACTTTGATATGGCCACCGGCATCGTTGATGGTACGCGCGACTCGGCAACCGGCGCAATGGAAAAACAGGTTTCCTATCCGGGGCTCAATGGCGGTGCGCCTACCTATGTAGTGCCCACCCACCAGGAGCAGGCCTCCTATACACCCTTAGTTATCAACCAGCGTATACGGCATACCAAGGTGGTATGGGACAACAGCATCAAGCTGGGCGAGGGCCGCCTTACAGGCACATTCTCTTACCAGAAGAACCAGCGGCAGGAGACCAATGACCCAACGCAACCCAATACCCCCGACATATACTATTCATCAAATGCGGCTACTTACGATCTGCGGTATCTCTCACCGGTTATTGGTAAGTTTGATTTCTCCGGTGGCATCAATGGCGCTTACCAGCAATCGCAGAGCCTGGGTACAGTGATGCTGATCCCCGACTATAATTTCATCCAGGCGGGCGCATTCGTCATCGGCAACTATCGTGTGGGCAAATTCATCTGGAACGCAGGCGCGAGGTTCGACCAGCGTACATTCACCGGCAATTCGCACTGGATAGATACCACCAATGTGGCGCAGGCACCTGTGCCGGCCAATACACCCGGATCGTTTGAAGAGTTCCAGGGTTTCACCTCTAATTTTAATGGCGTATCTGCCAGCATCGGCGGAGTATATAATTGCTCCAAAGCATTTTATGTAAAAGCCAATGTATCCCGTGGTTTCAGGGCGCCAAATGTAGCCGAGGCTGCGGCAAACGGCGTACACGACGGCACAGTAGTATATGAGATCGGCGATCATAATCTAAAGCCGGAAACCAACCTGGAAGAAGACCTCACCCTGGGCGTAGACCTGAAGGATGTAAGCTTTGAAGGCACGGCGTTCAACAACAACATCAACAACTACATCTACGCCAAAGGGCTCACCAGCGTTTTTGGTGGCGACTCTACCAGCAATTTACTCAGTGTAGGCGGTTCTTTGTTCCCCAATGCCCCGGTGTATAAATACACACAAGGCTCAGCTAATCTGTATGGCGGCGAGGCGATGTTAAACATTCACCCTTCATCAATAAAATGGTTAGAGCTGAACGGCACATTCAGCATGGTAGCAGGCGGCTTACAAAATGTGCCTTCCGATATGCGGGTACTGCCCTTTGTGCCACCGGCGAGGATCACTGCTGATCTGAAATTTCATGTGAACAAGATCGGCAAATCTGTAACCGCGGCATATGTAAAGGTGGGCATACTCACCTGCTTTCAGCAAAAAAACGTATACCTCCAGGATTCCGCAGCCAGCGGGCTCAATACCCGGCAAACACCGCAGCAATATGCGGCCAGCATTGCATCAACTGCCGGCTACACCTTACTGAATGCAGGTATCGGCGGCAACATACAAAGCCATGGGCATACACTTTGCAAAGTATACATCACCGGCACCAACCTGCTCAACACCGCATACATAGACTACATGAGCCGCTTCAAATAC
>CAIVKT010000702.1 GCA_903906615.1 uncultured Bacteroidota bacterium
GGCTTCATCTGTATATACCGATGCGTCATTGACCACATAGCTATACGCTGCGTAGTATACCTTTTGGCCATAAAAAATATTCACGCCGTTGAGGTCACTTGATGGAACACGTACGGTCAACGAGGAAGTACTCCAGCCGCTTACGGGAATAGGTTTCACATATGCCAGTTGATAGTTCTCCGGCAAGTTATTGACAGGCAGTTTGTTATTCACAAAAATGATCAGGTTCCTCGCCTTGGTATCTGTAGGGAAGGTCATGATCAGGGAGTCGTTCGATGAACCGGTGTTATACGTTGATATAAAGGACGTAATATCAAAATTGGGGAGTTGGGACATACTTATGTTCTGGTAGGCTGTGTCGCTCAAAAAATTCACATTGTTCACCACAGTTGCGCCAAAGCCGGTAGCGGTAGCGCTTATACTGTACGTCCCTGTTGTTACCTTACTAAAAACATAGTATCCGTTGGCATCTGCGCTGGCCGTAGCGCCGCCTTTCAGGGTAAGCTGCACAGTATTGAAGCCATCCAGTTGCTTGGCTCCATAGGTGTCATAAAGGCTTATATGCCCGCTGATAGCCCCCGTAAAGGAAGGACCCGCCGGGCCGGTAGCGCCTTCACTACCCTTTTTGGTACAGGCCGATGAAAACAGCAAAAAACTAAAAGAGGCAAGCAGAATATTCCTTTTGATCATGAGGTTAGTTTTGGATTAAGAATAGATACTACACTAATATAGACGTAAAACAGGGTGTAAATCTTGGGTAATAAATAAATAAAATAAAGTGCCATATGCGTATCATACAGTTGATGAGTGGCTACACCATCTGGCGGGCCTTTAGCTCCAGGTATTTATTGATCACATCCACAGAGAGGTTTTGCGGTGTGGTGAGGATGGAAAGGATTCCATGCCTACGCAGCTCTTTCACTATCTGCCGTTTTTCCAGGTCGAACTGATCGGCGATGGTCTTGATGTAAATGCCTTCTATATTATCCGGGTTATTTTCGTGTAGCTCCTTCAGCAAAGTATTCCGGAAGAAAATAACACAAGTGAGGTGGCGCTGCGCTGTTCTTTTAAGGAACGGCAACTGTCTTTCCAGGGAGGACATGGTCTCGAAATTCGTAAACAGCAAAATGAGGCTGCGCTGCGTGATGCGCCTGTGTACCGCGCTCCATAATGCTTCATGGTCGCTTTCTTTGAATTGCGTTTGCTGCTTGTATAGCGTATCCACAATGCGGTGCAGTTGGTCGTTGCGCCTGTCGGCAACTATTATATCATTCACCTTATTGGAGAAGGTGATTAGCCCCGCCCGGTCTTGCTTCATCAACGCCACATTCAGTAAAGCAAGGCTGGCGTTAATGGAATGGTCAAGTAAGGTCATACCTTCAAAAGGCATCTTCATATTCCGCCCCTTATCCACCAGGCAATAGATCTGCTGCTGCCGTGCATCGGTATAGGTATTCACCATAAGGGTGGCGCTGCGGGCAGTGGCCTTCCAGTTGATGGTGCGCATATCATCTCCCTGCACATACTCTTTTATCTTCTCAAACTCCAGGCTATGCCCCAGCCTGCGGGTCTTCTTCACACCGGCCAGTGCGCTGCTGCTTACTGCCAGTAGTTGGTACTTCCTCAGTTGCTGGTAAGACGGGTACACCTTCACCACCACCGGCTCTGCGATCCGCATCCTGCGCCGCAGCAGCCCCAGCGGGCTGGCTATATAACCCAATAGGTAGCCAAACCCATACTCCCCGCGCGTAAGCGGCCGCAATGTATAGCTGATCGTTTCCCTGCTTTTATAATTAATAGTAGCCTGCACATTAAAATCCCTCCGCTGAAACTGGAACGGCAATTCATCTATAAACATACCCTGCACCCTGAACGGAAAACTATTGACCAGCGATAGTGTTACTACATTATCATCACCCAGGCTCAACCGGGGAGGTATGATCCGTGCCGCACTCACCCCTCCCTTTACAAAAAACAACAGGAAGTGATCAATGACCGTAAACAGCAGCAACATGGCCGCTGCAAACGATACGGGCCCCAGCAACACACGGATAAAGAATGAAGTGAAGAGTAATACCACGCAGCTTCCCATCAGCAGGAACCACCTCCTGCAAATGAACACA
>CAIVKT010000703.1 GCA_903906615.1 uncultured Bacteroidota bacterium
GCCACTTCATTACCGCAATAAACGATTACATAGCATAGGATGAGCAGGGTGATACGAATAGGTACCCGCGAAAGCCAACTGGCAGTATGGCAAGCCAATACCGTGAAAGGATTGCTGGCCGACAATGGTTATGCCGCCGAGCTGGTGTACATAAAAAGCGATGGCGATACCGACCTCAAAACCCCGCTATACGAAATAGGGGTGCAGGGCATCTTTACCAAAGCGCTGGACATTGCGTTGCTGAATGGCGAAATAGATATAGCCGTACATTCTATGAAGGATGTGCCAACTATAATGGCCAAAGGCATAGTGCAGGCGGCCGTGTTGCCAAGGGCTTCTTACAAAGATATATTGGTGCCTAAGAGCGGAGTTACGTTTGAACATAGCGATGCTCCCGCACTGATAGCTACCAGCAGTATACGCCGCAGGGCACAGTGGCTGAACAAATACCCCAACGATAGTATAGAGAACCTGCGCGGCAATGTGAACACAAGGTTGCGCAAGGTGGAAGAGAGCAACTGGGACGGGGCGATATTTGCGGCGGCTGGGTTAGAACGCATCAACCTAAGGCCGGACAATGCGATAGACCTGGACTGGATGCTGCCCGCGCCCGCGCAGGGAGCGATCATAGTAGTATGTGGTGAGCAGGATGAATATTGCCTGGCGGCATGCGCCCATTTTCATGATGCAGATACCTCGCTGTGCGCAGGCATAGAGCGTGATTTTTTGCGGGCTTTGCTGGGCGGCTGCTCTACACCTATCAGCGCACTGGCGCAGGTAGAAGATGGCTATGTGACCATATCGGGCAACATACTGAGCAGGGACGGCAGGCAGAAAAAAGAAGTGACCATGAAAGCGCTTGTAGCAGATGCTGCAAGCCTGGGCAATGCTGCCGCAACAGAGCTGTTGCAAAACGGCGGGCAGCAGATACTTGATATTATACGCCATGAGCCATAAAATAAACATACTGAGTACCATGCCTATAGCGCAGTCGTTGATAGACAGCGCTGCGGAGCGGGGTGCTGTGGTGGATGCGCTGTCTTTTATCAAGGTGAGCGCGGTGACCGGTGAGAAAATAGAGAATGAGGTAGTAGACTTGTGTCACCTGCAGGTAACAGTAGTGTTTACCAGCGCTAACGCGGTAAAAGCAGTAGATGATATTGTGCTGCATGCGGACCCCGAGTGGGAGATATACTGTATAGGCAATAACACGCTGGATGCGGTGAAAAAATGCTTTCGCAACTCTATAGTAGTAGGTACTGCAAAGGACTCAGCTACGCTTGCGGCACTGATCATAGAGCAGGGAGCGGATGAAGTGGTGCTTTTTTGCGGGGATAAACGGTTGGATACTTTGCCGGAGGCACTGCGCAAAAATGACATACCGGTATATGAAGCTGTGGTGTACACCACTAAAGAAATAAAGCAGAAGGTGACGAAGGCGTATGATGGGATACTGTTCTTTAGCCCGAGCGCGGTGAGTAGCTTTTTTAGTGCGAATAAAGTGGGCGAGGATACGGTGTTCTTTGCCATAGGCAATACCACTGCTGATGCTATAAAGAAACATACCCGAAATAAAGTGATCGTGAGTGAGACGGCCAGTAAAGAAACGGTGCTGAACTACGCGGTAGAATATTTTCAAAAACAGGCACAGCCTGATAACCTATAATTGATGAGCGAATTAAAGAACGACCTGTTATTAAGAGCATTGAAGGGAGAGACCTTATCGCGCCCGCCGGTGTGGATGATGCGGCAGGCAGGCAGGTATCTGCCTGATTACATAAAGCTGCGCCAGAAGTATGATTTCTTTACGCGTGTGCAAACACCTGAGCTGGCCTGCGAGATAACCCTGCAACCGGTGGATCAGGTGGGTGTGGATGCGGCCATCATCTTCTCTGATATACTGGTGATACCGCAGGCTATGGGCATGGAGGTGCTGATGGAAGAAGGTAAAGGGCCGTTGCTGCCTAATGTAGTGAAGACTGCCGCAGATATAGACGCACTGCAAACAGATGCTGTGGAAGAAAGGCTGGGGTATGTGATGAATGCACTGGCGCTGACAAAGAAAGAGCTGAATGGCCGTGTGCCTTTGATCGGCTTTGCCGGTGCGCCGTGGACGCTTTTGTGCTATATGATAGAAGGCAAGGGCAGCAAGACATTTGATAAGGCCAAGCAATTCTGCTTTACACAGCCGGAACTGGCACACAGGCTGCTGCAAAAGATAACTGATGTAACCATAGTGTACCTGAAAGCACAGGCCAAGGCAGGCGCGAACATGGTGCAGGTATTTGATAGCTGGAGCGGTATGCTGAGCCCCGCGGATTTTAAAATATACGCGCAGCCGTATCTCGTGCAGATAGCCGATGCGGTGAGCCCGGATGTGCCGGTAACGCTTTTCCCGAAAGGAAGCTGGTATGCGCTGGGTGATCTTAGTAAGACCAGCGCCGCAGGCCTGGGGCTGGACTGGAGCGTAACACCACAACTGGCCCGCACAATGACCAATAACAGCATAACATTGCAAGGCAACTTTGACCCGTCGAAGTTACTGGCACCTATACCGCAGATAAAGAAGGAAGTAAAGGAGATGATAGATGCCTTTGGCACTACAAGGTATATTGCCAACCTGGGGCATGGTATATTGCCGAATGTGCATGTGGACCATGCAAGGGCGTTTGTGGATGCGGTGAAACAGTATGGGAGTTAAGTCAAAAGGCAAAAGTGAAAACCTAAAAGTGTGGGATTAGCGTAAAAGTGAAAAACTAAAAGTAGGATATGAATTTTAAAGAACAATTTGCTAATTATATACACGGCCTGCAGGATACTATCTGTGCGGGGCTGGAGGGTGTGGATGGCAAGGCGAAGTTCATAGAAGATAAATGGGAGCGGCCGGAGGGCGGCGGAGGAAAGACGCGCGTAATAGCGGGTGGAAATGTGTTTGAGAAGGGTGGGGTGAATACGTCCATAGTACATGGGCCACTTCCTGAAGCGATGCAACAGTCGTTTAAAGTGCCGGAGAGTAATTTTTATGCCTGTGGCCTGTCGCTGGTGATACACCCGGTGAACCCGTTTGTGCCTACGGTGCACGCTAACTGGCGGTACTTTGAGCTATATGATAAAGCAGGGGAACGGCTGGATAGCTGGTTTGGCGGCGGCAGTGACCTGACGCCGAATTATATCTTTGAAGAGGATGCGCGGCATTTTCACAGTACACTGAAGCATGCAATGGACCCGTTTGGCGCTGAGCTGTACCCGGAGTATAAAAAGCATTGCGACAGCTACTTTGTGAACAAACACCGGGGCGATGAGATGCGTGGTATAGGTGGCGTATTCTACGACTATCTGCGCCCAAAGGATAGTGACGATGAGCAACGGTTGTTTGCTTTTCAACAGGCGAATGGGAATTCGTTTCTTGATGCTTACTTGCCGATTGTGGAAAAGAGAAAGGATATACCTTATACCGAGCAGGAAGTAGAGTGGCAGGAGATACGCAGGGGCAGGTATGTGGAGTTCAACCTGGTGCATGACCGGGGTACGTTGTTTGGATTAAAGACCAATGGCCGAACAGAAAGCATATTGATGAGCCTGCCGCCGAGGGCAAGATGGTATTACAACTACCAGCCTGCGGAGGGAAGCAAGGAGGCGGAACTGGTGAAGTATTTAAAGCCGAGGGAGTGGGTAGTGTAATTGATCAATGGCTCAATAACTCAATTGCTCAATTGAATGATAAATGAAAGCCGATCACGAAATAGAATCACTTAAATCGAAAGTCTTAGGCGGCGACTGGAAAATCGCTAATGAAGCTGCGAAGCTGCTCGCAAATATTGGTGGCGATATAGCCTTTGATTTTTTTATATCCTTACTTGGTATGGATATTGAAGATTTAAGGAATGTTGCTGCTCTTGCGTTATTGGATATTGGCGATGACAAAGCTGTAGAATCTTTGATTGTGGCCATACTAAAAAAAGAAAATATTAAGCGAAATGGAACAATGGTTTATGCGTTGCAACATTTGGATTGCCGGAATAAGTTCAAGGAAATGTTTGAGATTTTATTTTACCATGGCTATGAAGCACGAGTACACGCTTACCAGATACTTACAGATCAAGAAATGAATGCAACCGCTTCGGATATTTCAGATATTGTATCGCAATGGGAATATATAAAATCGCATCCCAGAGAATATGGCGATGTTACAGAGAGGCAAAAGATGATTGAAGATGTATTGAGTGAGTATTGTAATAATAAATGAGTACTAAGTTGTCCCACACCTCAGAGGTGCGGTACACCTACGAAGCACACAAAGAAAAAAATAATAGACTATGAAACTGATCAGAAGGAACAGGATACTGAGGCAGTCGCCGGCGATAAGGGCGATGGTGGCGGAAACGATATTGAGGCCGGCGGACCTTATTGCGCCGTTGTTCATTACGGAGGGTAGTGGTGTGAAGGAAGAAATATCTTCGATGCAGGGGTATTACCGCATGAGCCTGGACTATACGGTGAAGGAAGTGAAGGAGTTGTACAGCCTGGGCATCAGGAGTGTATTGCTGTTCATTAAGTGCAAGGATGAACTGAAGGACAATAAGGGTACGGAGGCGCTGAACCCGGATGGGCTGATGCAGCGTGCTATTAAAGCAATAAAAGATGCCTGCCCTGATGTAATAGTGATGACCGATGTGGCGCTGGACCCATTCTCGATATACGGGCATGATGGTATAGTAGAAGGCAATGAGATAGCTAACGATGCTACTGTGGATGTGCTGGCCCGCATGAGCGTGAGCCATGCACAGGCGGGTGCGGATATAGTAGCACCCAGCGATATGATGGATGGGCGTATCATTGCGATACGTGAGGCATTGGAAGATAACGGACTTACCAAAACAGGCATTATGGCTTATAGCGCCAAGTATGCATCCTGCTTTTACGGGCCTTTCAGGGATGCGCTGGATAGCGCGCCGGGCTTTGGGGATAAGAAGACTTACCAGATGGACTATGCCAATCGTCGTGAGGCCATAAAGGAGGTGCTGATGGATGTGGAAGAGGGAGCTGATATAGTGATGGTAAAACCGGCCATGGCTTACCTCGACATTATACGCGAGGTGCGCGATAATGTGGAAGTACCCGTGAGCGCTTACCATGTGAGTGGTGAGTATGCGATGATAAAAGCAGCAGCAAAGATGGGCTGGCTGGACGAGAACAAGGCTATCATGGAATCCTTGACGAGCATCAAGCGTGCAGGGGCGGACCTGATAGCTACTTATTTTGCGAAAGATGCAGCTAAGTTAATTGCTCAATAGCCGAATGGCTCAATGGCTCAATTGGGTTGTTTGAGTCTGTGTTTCTTTTTAAGTAAAAAAAATATTTTGAATGACTACCAATAAAAGCAAAGAACTATTTGAGCGGGCGCAGCGCAGTATACCGGGTGGAGTTAACTCCCCGGTGCGGGCATTTAAGAGTGTGGGCGGCACGCCGCTGTTCATGGAGCGGGGCAAGGGCGCGTATATGTATGATGCCGATGGCAACCAATATATAGACTACATCAACTCGTGGGGGCCTATGATACTGGGCCACGCTTATGAGCCGGTGATAAAAGCAATACAGGAGAAGGCAATGCTGTCTACCTCGTTTGGTGCGCCTACCGAGCTGGAGATAGAAATGGCAGAGCTTATCAAGAGCATGGCACCCAATGTGGATATGGTGCGCATGGTGAGCAGCGGCACTGAGGCTTGTATGAGCGCCCTGCGCCTGGCACGTGGCTATACAGGCCGCAATAAGTTCATCAAATTTGAAGGGTGCTATCATGGCCATGCCGATGCTTTCCTCGTGAAGGCGGGCAGCGGGGTAGCAACATTCAATATACAAACCATACCGGGCGTAACGGCAGGTGTGTCTATGGATACGCTTACTGCTCCGTACAACGACCTGCCATCGGTAGAAAAGTTAGTGGCCGAAAATAAGGGCGAGATAGCGGCCATCATCATAGAGCCTGTAGCGGGCAACATGGGTTGCATCATACCATTGTCCGGCTATATGGAAGGGCTGAGGGCTATATGCGACCGCGAGGGTATCGTGTTCATCTTTGATGAGGTGATGACCGGCTTCAGGCTGGCGGCTGGCGGCGCGCAGGAGCGCCTGGGTATCAATGCTGACCTCGTAACTTATGGTAAGGTGATAGGCGGGGGTATGCCTGTGGGGGCGTTTGGCGGAAAGAAGGAGATCATGCAGCACATATCGCCGCTGGGCAATGTGTACCAGGCTGGTACACTAAGCGGCAACCCAATCGCCATGATAGCGGGTTACACCATGCTTAAAACCTTAAAGGATAATCCCGGCATCTATAAAGAGCTGGACGATAAAACAGCAACACTGCACAAGGGATTGGATGAAATACTGGGCAAGGGCGATGTGCCTTACGTCATTAACCGCATGGGGTCTATGATCAGTGTGCACTTCAGCGATAAGCCTGTGAATGATTTCGCTGCTGCGGCATCGGCTGATAATGCAAGGTTCAATCTTTTCTTTCATGCTATGCTGGACCAGGGTATTTATCTGCCGCCATCGGCTTTCGAGACATGGTTCATCAGTAAAGCGCTTTCGGCAGCAGATATTGAGCAGACGATAGAAGCCGCCCGCAAGGCTTTGCAGGCATAATGCAGCTATTGTTATTGAGGGGTAGCAGTTTTTAATACTTCCTGCAACCTTTCTTCGAGCAGGTTGCCACGGAGGTCGTGGCCTATTATTTTGCCATCAGGGCCTACAAGGAAGTTGGACGGGATAGCCTGCACGCCATATGCTGCGGCTGCGGGCGAAGACCAACCTTTAAGGTCGCTCACCTGTGTCCATGCCAGGTGATCATCAGTTATGGCCTTTTGCCATTTATCCTTTTCATTGTCCAGCGACACACCGAGGATGGTGAAATTCTTGTTCTTAAAGCGCTCGAAGGCAGCTACAACATTAGGGTTCTCGCCACGGCACGGGCCGCACCAGGAGGCCCAGAAATCAACCAGCACATACTTGCCTTTTAAAGAAGACAGGGTAACCACATTGCCGTTCGCATCGGGCAGACTGATCTCCGGAGCGGCCATGCCTTCTGTTGCGGCCTGTGATTTATGTGCCTGCGACCTTTGCTTAATGGCAGCCATTGCATTGGTGTAATATTCATTAAAGTCCTTCGACATGCGCGTACCGGGAAAGCGGCGTACTATACTTTGTGTAAGCGCCTGCAGGTAATAATGCTCAGTATTAGGATTGAGTATGCGCGCTGCAAATATGGCATTGGGTTCGTAGCGGGTAGTATCCGCATAGCGCTCTACAAACTGTGTGAAGTTCAACTTCATATCCTGGAAATCGTTCTTGGCAACAGTAAGCATGGAGTCATTGCCTTTTGATCTCAATGTGTCCAGTACCACGCTCATAGAATTAAAATCGGCGAGGTGCTTGCGTATGGCCACTACAAAATTCTTAAGGTCTTGCGAGGGTGCTGAGCCTGCGACTGTGTAGTTTTCAAGGTGGTCCCAGCTGCCTTCAATCTTGATATTGGTATTGTCGACAGAGAGGAGGATATATTTATTAGGGAAGAAATGCAGGCGGTACAGGCCCGGCTCAGGGGCAATGCCCGATATTTCAAAATGTCCGTCCGATTTGGATCGCTCGGAATCCACTATGGTGATCGCGTCATTGGCGCTTAATTGCTCCAATATAACGGTTTGCTCCGGCATGCCATTGATATTCCCTATAACACTGAACCTGCGGCTGTTGCTGCCACAGGAATAGAGTCCGGTCAATGTGATAAAAATAAAGAGTAAATGTTTTGATCTCATCCAGGGAATTTTTATCGAATGCCTATAAGCGCCCAAAAATAATAAGTCAAACGTCAAGAAATGCCTAAAATTTGTGCTGTGAACGAAAAACCACATTATCATATTTTTAAATAAATATGAAAAAATGGCACCATTTTTGCCTTACAAGGGTGATATACCTTCTTAAAACATACTTTATGAAACATACCACCCGCAACTTTTTATATGCCCTGCTGGCCGCAACAGCTATTTACGGCTGCTCCAAAAGCAATAATTACACTGCCACAGACCATACTACAGGTATTGCAGGAAAGGTGCGCAGATGGAGCGGCACCACATCAGGTTATGTGAAAACAGATACCGTGATCATGCCCGACACAAATACGGTCAATTGGGCAACCTTTTTCAACTGGACCATATCAGATAGTTTCTTTGCTGTAATGGAGGTGAATGGCTTCCAGGTAAGTGTATTTGGGACACCGTTCAATTATTTTACGACAGACTCCGTAAATCAGGTGATCATTTTTGACACTACATTGTCAGGCTCGGCAAAGAGCATACTCACCTATTATTATAACAGGGACAGAATGACGTGCGAATATCACCAGGTGACAGGTTATAGCAACTGGGCTAAACAGAATTACCAGGTTAACTACTTACTGCATACCGATTAGGGACGCATCTTATAATCGTCAAAGAGTTTTTCTGAAAATATTTTAATATTATGAGAAATTGTTAAATTTTTTTTAACTAATTTTATATTTCACCAAAACAATGATTTATGAAAAAGATTTTATTGTTCGCAGGATTATTTTTGTTTGTGCAAGGCGTATTTGCACAAACAGCAGGGCTTAAGATTATTAATCACAGTACCACATGCACAGTATTTGCAAACGTTTATGCTATAGATGCTAATCTAGGTAATCCACATGGATGCGATATAAGAGTTTGTTTAGCTATTCCTCCTTCGACTACTTATACTTATGCAGACCCTACTTACATTCTTCCGTTTTCTGACTTTTGTACGATGAATACTGCATTTACGCCCGCTTTACTTCATACAGAAATCTACACTACTTCTACCCCAAACTGGAATTGGACAGATTGTGAGTTCCAGTACTCTTGCGGAGACTGCGGAACAGGTGGTGCAGTAAGCGAAACTTATCCAAGTGGTACCGCAGCCTGCGCGACCAATTGTGTTGGTACAGGTTCCGAATCATGGTTGCCCAACACCTGTAGCCCACCAGTGGTGAAGGCAGTATGGTCATCACCCGGCAATTGTGTGATGAATAATGTTCAAATTGATTTTTATTAATAAAGATAATAGCCGGTATCATTTTGAGCCGGCTATTTTTATTTTTTATTTTTTAAATAATAAACATGTTCCAGCCGTCATTTTTTCGCATCGCATCAATTTTTCTTGTATTTTTTTTTCTTTGCAGTAATTTTACTGAAATAAATGCACAGATCATATCGACTTATGCAGGTACAGGCAGTCTTGGTAGTAGTGGCGACGGTGGACCTGCCACAGCAGCTACCTTTCACTTTATTAGCGGCACGGCGGCCGATAGCAAAGGACAAATTTATATTACCGGGCAATTTGATCCCCGGATCCGTAAAGTAGATGCCGCCGGTCTCATAACTACAATCGCAGGTACGGGAGCGGCGGGTTTTAGTGGTGATGGTGGGCCCGCAACGGCTGCTGAAATTGGCATACCTTCTAATATTATAGCAGATAAAAATGGCAATTTATACTTCCCGGATATTTCTTATTCCCGTATCCGCAAGGTGGATACATTTGGGATAATTACAACGATAGCAGGTAATGGCATTACCAATAACACTGGCGATGGTGGTCAGGCTACTGCAGCTACAATAAATACACCTTGTATTGCAGTTGACACAGCGGGTAATATTTATTTTTCTTGTGATGGCCGTCCTGGAGATTCAGACCGTTATTCGATTCGCAAAATAAATACAGACGGTATTATTATGAAAATTGCCGGCAATGGTGCAGGAGGTTATAGTGGTGACGGCGGCCCTGCTACTGCCGCTAGTATGATTCCTGTAGCATTGGATGTAGATAAAGCAGGCAATATTTATTTTGGCGATAGTTACCGTATCAGGAAAATTGATTGTGTTACGGGCATCATAACTACTGTGTGTGGCACTGGCATTGCTGGCTATAGCGGAGATGGCGGCCCTGCCACCGCAGCGCAGATAGGCCTTTTCATATTAGATGTAAGGGTGGATGACGCACACAATATATACTTAGCAGATCATAGTTATAACGTGATCAGGAAGATAGACCGCTTGGGCCGTATCAGCACCATAGCAGGCACTGGTACAGCGGGCTATACAGGCGATGGCGGTCCTGCCACGGCAGCTACCATCAGTTACCCGTGCCAGATAGCCAAGTATGGCGGCGGCAATATCTTTTTTGCCGATGCCAATAATAATGTGATCCGTATGATAACCGATACCAACCATGCGGTATATTTCACGGGCGGTCATTCGCTGCTGTTCAGGGTATGCACGGCATCGGTATCTGTAGATTCTCTGCTGCAGGCCACAGATGCCGATACGGATAATATAGACAGCTGGCTGCCTGTAGGCACACCACTGCACGGCACTGTTGCCGCCACTTACTATGCCTACACTACAGGTGGCAGCCTCACGCCATCGGGTCTTACCTATACACCTAATCCCGGCTATATTGGTTTTGATACCTTCAGGGTGAGCGTTACCGATGGTTATTCTACGGATACTACGATCATCTATGTGCGCATAGATACTTCGCTGCCCTATGCAGGGGTTATAACCGGAACCGACAGCCTATGTGTGGGTCATACTCTGACACTTACCGATACTACTGCCATAGGTGCCTGGAGTGGCTGGGCTGCAGGCAATGCCAATGCCAGGATATCCGCAGGTACAGTAACCGGGGCAACGGCGGGCACCGACACCATTTATTATATAGAAAGCAACGGTTGCGGCATAGATACAGCGCGCTATGGCTTGACGATAAAAAACTGTGTAAATGCAGTGCCTGTAGCCCCCTCTGTAAGTTCAATAAGCGTTTGGCCAAACCCTGCCGGCAACACACTCACTATAGAGGCC
>CAIVKT010000704.1 GCA_903906615.1 uncultured Bacteroidota bacterium
CATTTACCAGCAGGCACTGAATGCGCGTGGTATACATTGATCGCTTTATATCTTATTATCTACTCTTTGTTCCATACTTTAACACACCTTTACTCATTATGTTTATTGTAAATTCTATGTTTGAATTTTGAATTTGCGTACCTTTGCGCCACATTTTAAAAAACATTCTTTAATCAATACAATAATAATGAGCAAAGTAAAAGTTGCCATCAATGGCTTTGGCCGCATAGGCCGTCTCGCTTTCCGCCAGATATACAATATGGAAGGTATTGAAGTAGTAGCTATCAATGACCTGACCAAACCGAACGTACTGGCACACTTGCTGAAGTATGACACCGCGCAGGGCCGTTTCGGACAGGAAGTAAGCCATACAGATAATTCTATAGTTGTAAATGGCCATAGCATTACCATATACGCACAAAAAGACCCGTCCCAGATACCATGGGGCGAGCATGGTGTGGATGTGGTACTGGAGTGTACCGGCTTCTTTACTGATAAAGAAAAGGCAGAAGGCCACATCAAGGCGGGCGCTAAGCGTGTAGTCATATCTGCACCGGCTACCGGCGAAATGAAAACTGTTGTATTCAACGTGAACCACCATATACTGGATGGCAGCGAAACCGTTATCAGCTGCGCTTCCTGCACTACCAACTGCCTGGCCCCTATGGCCAAGGTATTGAATGACGAGTATGGCATAGCTACCGGCCTCATGCTTACCGTGCATGCCTATACCAACGACCAGAACACGCTGGATGCACCGCACCCCAAGGGCGACCTTCGCCGCGCGCGCGCAGCAGCAGAGAACATTGTACCTAACTCTACAGGTGCCGCAAAGGCTATTGGCCTGGTGCTTCCCGAACTGAAGGGAAAACTGGATGGCTCGGCACAGCGCGTGCCTACCGTTACCGGCTCCCTTACTGAGCTTACCGTGATCCTGAACAAAAAAACCACTGCCGAAGAGATCAATGCAGCTATGAAGGCCGCATCCAACGAAAGCTTTGGCTATAATACAGACGAGATCGTGAGCAGTGACATCATCGGCACTACTTTCGGCTCTTTATTTGATGCCACCCAAACCAAGGTAATGACCGTAGGCGACAGCCAACTGGTAAAGACCGTAAGCTGGTATGACAACGAGATGAGCTATGTAAGCCAGCTCGTGCGCACTGTTAAGTACTTTGCGGGGTTGATAAGCAAATAAGATCGTAAATATCTATTTGATAAAACCCGTACAATAGTGCGGGTTTTATTATTTTTACCAAATATTACAATGAATTATGCAATCGCGATTAATAGTAAAAAATTTTGGTCCCATTGAGTATGTTGATCTTGACCTAAGAAACGTAAATGTTTTTATAGGGCCACAAGCCAGCGGCAAAAGCGCATTGGCTAAGTTGTACACTATTTTTAAGGCACCAAGGAAATTTTTGAAGAACGGAAACAGTGAAATTAAAGCATCTTTCATAGAAGCACTAGAAGAGTACAATATTGCATCTTTTCTTAAACAAGATTCAGAAATTAGCTTTGAATGTGAAATCCATACCCTTACCTACTCTAATGAAGAAATCAATTACAATCCGAAGCTAAAACATGAAATAGAAGAAATATCGGCTCAAAATGAATTATTTAAAAGGGCTGAATTACTGGATTTTACGGTAAAAGATAAAATAAAAAAACTAGAAAGGTATCAATCCATCGTACCTAAGTGGCATGAAATAAATATAAACAACACGCACGAAAATAAGTATAACCAATTTTGTCAAGTAATTACTACCGCTACGGAGATAGAAAACTATCTTAGTACTCAAGCACCTACATACATCGCTGCAGAAAGAAGTTTTATTAATCTGGTTAAGGATTTTTCCTTCAATCTGTTGTTAAATAAGGTTCCTATTCCGAAACACATTTTATTACTTGGCGCAGAAATGGAAAGATATGCAAGTAATGAAATTGACTTAACTTTTCTGAATGATAAATTAGTATACAGAAATATAAATGGCGAAGGACGAATATTTGTAAATGAACAAACAAGTATCAAATTAATTGAAGCTGCATCCGGCATTCAAAGTGCTGTAAATATTCTGATACCTATATTATCACATGACAAAACGAGCTACCAACGTTCATTTGTTATTGAAGAGCCTGAATTAAATTTGTTTCCAAGTGCACAATATGCATTAATAAAAAAAATTGAATCTTTAAGACAGGAAGCTTATTTTTCAGACACAGGAGCTATACATACTTACACTACCCATAGCCCATATATTTTGTCAGCGTTCAATAACCTGTTATACGCAAGTAAAGTATGGAATGAAAAGGGCAGTCCTGCAAGTGTCAATTATTCATCTGATATTGAAGGGAAATTAAAAGAAATCATTCCTGAAAATGCGAATATCCCTCCAGGTATTTTCTCCGCATATCAAATAAAAAATGGCACAGCTAAAACTATTTTCGACCGTGAAAAAGGATTGATAATTGATAACTATATTGATGATGTATCGGATGAGATGGGGGATGATTTTGATGCCTTAACCAGTTTGATGAAATGACAATACAACTATTAAAAGAAAAGTTGGGAGATTGCCGGTTTTCAGAGAGATCATTATGCGAAAATAAAACCTCATACCACTGTATCAACGAAAAGTATTTTCACATTTATGATGCGGACGACAAACAACCGGTTAAAATTGTACAAGATGGAGATTATCAGCTAACCATTAATAACCCTCTAAGAACAACAGTATGCGTAGTTAAAACTGATAGATGCCTTATACAAGATGAAGATCAAAAAAAATGTGATTGTGTTTTATTTAATGATAGTAACACCTATTTTGTTGAGATAAAAAACAGTAGTTCTGGCACAAGGAAGGATAAGAGAAACAAAGCAATTCAACAACTTGGGGCAACAATCGAATATTTTGAAACAAACGGAATAATTCCGAATGCGGATAAATCATCTGCAATAATCTGTTTTAAAAATTTCTCCAGGATACCAAATGCAGCAAACGATACTAAATTTAATGATTTCGCTAGAAAATACAAGATAGCATTAGAAGAAAGACATACCATAGAATTTAAATAAAA
>CAIVKT010000705.1 GCA_903906615.1 uncultured Bacteroidota bacterium
AGCGGATAACTAAAGAAAGGCACCATTATTGATGTGTCATTAATAACGGTAATTGCCGCCACATCGCCTGTTATCGTATCCGTAAAACCATCAAATTGATGTATTCCATGCCAGGTGCGACTACCCGTCATTGCAGACCATACGCTGCTTGTTGTGGCAGGGAAAGGTGTTCGCAATGTTATTACGTTAGGCTGCGTCTGGCTGCTGTGCGTACAACCATAGAACATAGATACAGCAAGCAGTAAAATACAAAATGAATACTTCATACGGGCATATGCGATCTATTACAAGTTACAGAAAAAAGCAATAGATACATCATACAGCCAAGATAGAACATCTTCACTTCCTGCTCCACATCGGGTTCGTCTTCATCACCTTATTATACACAGCACAATTGGCTGCATGAGCGCCCGGCAAGTAGCCTATGCTCATTAAAAACTCATTCACTATTTCGCCGCCTGTAAAGCGGAAGGTCTTTTTAAACAGCTTCACCCATTCATCCTTTGTTTTGGGATGGTGCAGTTCCAGCCATTTTTCAAACGAGCCATATTCTTTTTGGAGCTGTAATATGGTCTTGGCGTTTTCTATGGCGGCGTTAATTTTCAGCCTGTTGCGTATGATGCCGGCATCAGCCATCAGCCGTTCCCTGTCTGCTTCGCTATAGGCTGCCACCTTTTTAATGTTGAAATTACTGTATGCTTTGCGAAAGGTGGCTTCTTTCTTCAGTATAGTTTCCCAGCTAAGGCCCGCCTGGTTTATTTCCAGCACCAGCCTGCAAAACAGTTCGTTATCATCATGAATAGGAAAGCCATAATACAGGTCATGATAAGGCTTGTGTATCGCCTTCTTCTCCTCATTCATGTTTTCTATAGCGCTGCAATAAGACATAGGTGGCTTGTTTAATTGATCAGGTAGTTGCGGTTATTGGTTAGCAGGCTCTTCATCCTTGCTGCGCATCATGCGCCTGCTGCCGTCATACAGTTCAAACTCCAGCAGCCTGCAATCTATTGTGCTGGTGTAAAACTCTATCCTGCGCTTGGCCTTCAGGCCTATCTTCTTAGCCAGGTTGAGGTTGCCGGTAAATATGTACCCAAAGTACCCTCCGCATTTCTTCTTCATGAAATCGCCTATGCGGGTATACACCGGCTCCAGCGAGTCTTCCTCGCCCAGGCGCATACCGTATTCCGGGTTCATATACATAATGCCGGTGCTGCTTTGCGGTATATCGGTATCTTCAAAATCGCAGGTATAAAATTTAATGAGCTTGGCCACACCGGCAGCTACGGCATTTTTTCGGGCATTGGTGATGGCCAGCTCGCTTATATCGGTAGCTATGATCTGCAGGCCGGGCACATCTATGATCTGCTTATCCAGCGTTTCCATTTCCTGCAGGTACACCTCCTCATTATACCCTGCCAGGTGCATAAAAGCATAGTTGAGCCTGAACAGGCCGGGCCTTGTGTTGGTGGCTATCAGCGCGGCCTCTATTGCCACAGTGCCGGAGCCGCACATAGGGTTCACGAAAGGCGATACCCTGTCCCACCGGGTAGCGTATACTGTCGCTGCTGCCAGCGATTCCAGCATAGGGGCGGTACCCGGTATCTTGCGGTAGCCATGCCTCGCCAGCGATGGCCCCGATGTATCTATGAACACCTCCGCATCCTCATTCTTCCAGAACAGGTGTATCACAGCTCCATCCAGTTCCGAGCCTGTTGTGGGGCGTGTGCCGCGTACACTCCTCATCCTGTCTACAATGGCATCCTTCACCCTTAGATTGGCAAACATGCTGTTGTTGATGGTTGGGTTCATCACATTGCTCGTTACCGAGAAATGCCCCGGATCAGGCAATACGTTTTCCCACGCATAAGTACACAGGGCGTTATATACAGCATCGGCATCGG
>CAIVKT010000706.1 GCA_903906615.1 uncultured Bacteroidota bacterium
AATACTGCTTGTGAAAATGGTGCCTGAGATCATCATGATGATCATAAAGATGCCAAACTGTGTGCTTTCATTTATCAGGTCCTTCTCGTCCCTTTCCATTACTACAAAGAAGCTGCTGAAAATCAGTATGAGGCCCATAAGCACCACCAGCGACATGAGGTAGGTCTTGTAATGCTCGGCAGTCTGTTTTTTAAAGAGGTTCGCAAACCTGCTTATATTGAATATGTTGTTCATTTTGCTGATTTGTTTAGAAGATCCACAATAGGTTGATTGCCGGATATGATGGCGTTGAAGAGCAGCTCCAGGTCGGTTTTGCTGTATGTGCCTTCGGTGTTTTGAAGGATGGTGTTCTTACCGCGTATGCCATCTTCTTCATACAGCACATTCATGCCGGTGGTATCGGCATAGGTAGCAAAGGTGAGCCGCTCCGATATATCTTCGATAGGGCAGTTGACCACAATATCCCTGTCGTGCAGCACTACGAGGCTGTCTATGAGGCTGTCGAGGTCGCGTACCTGGTGGGTGGATATAACGATGCAACGTTCTTCTGTGAGTACGGAGGCGATGAGCTTTCGGAACTGGGTTTTAGAGGGTATGTCCAGCCCGTTGGTCGGTTCGTCCATTATGAGCAGGCTGGTATTTGTCGCCAGCCCGAAGGCGATCATAGCCTTTTTCTGCTGCCCAAAGGACATTTTGTCCATAACCGCTGTTGGGTCTATGTCCAGCATTTTGAGATACTGGTCATATTGCCCTTTGTCGAACTTTGGGTAGAAGCTACCTGTGCTTGCCGCGAACTTGCCGGGCGTGAGCGAGGGTACATATATTTCCTCCGGCAGGAAGTAAACATCTTCCAGCACCGATACCGGCCGCGTGGAGACCTCTGTACCATTGACCTTGCAACTGCCTGATTTGGGCAGCGCCAGCCCGATCATGTTTTTGAGCAGTGTGGATTTTCCTGCCCCATTCTTTCCGAGTAGCCCGTATATATGGCCCTTCTCCATCCGCAGGTTCAGGTTGCTGAACAGCTTTTGTTTGGGCGTATAACTGAAGCTTAGATTTTGTACTGTTATCATGCTTTAGTGTATTAGTTAAATAGTACACTACAAAAGTAGATTCATTTTTTGAACTGCCAAATATTTTTTCAACTTTTTTAAAATTTTATTTTGTAACCAAACGGTTACATTATACATTTGTAATCGAATGGTTACGTAATGTTAGGTGACCAAAAGGAAAGACTATGAGAAGAGATGTGTACCAGGCCATAGCAGACCCTAACAGGCGGGCAATCATCAACCTGCTGGCAGGAAACAAGCTGACGCTGAATGGCGTGGCCGATCACTTTGATGTGAGCAGGCCAGCCATATCAAAGCATGTGAAGATACTAACCGAGTGCGGGCTGATCGTCATCAAACAGCAGGGTAGGGAACGGTATTGCGAGGCAGACCTTAAAGCGCTGAGTGAGGTATCCACGTGGGTGGACCAGTATAAGGCCTTCTGGACTGAGAAGTTGGATGCACTGGGCCGCTTTTTGGAAAATGAAAAAATTCAAGAGGCAAATTCCAGTGTGCATCCCGATAGCTATCGGGACCAAATTCCAAGGGTAGGAAAAAGTGAAGGTAAATTCCATGGTACAAAATCCAAATTCCAAGGTTAAGAAAAGTGCAAAGAAAAAGTGACCGCTATTTTTTAAACATAAAAAACAAACAGGATGAAACCAGAAACCATTATTATCGAAAAGACCTATCCGGCGCCAATACACAAGGTATGGGATGCAATAACCAACATCAACAAGCTAAAGGAATGGTATTTCCCATTGTCGGATTTCAAACCCGAAGTGGGTTTTGAATATACCATAGGTGATGGCAAGGGTAATATGAAGCACAAGCTGCGTATTACTGAGGTGCAGCCGGGCAAAAAGCTGGTGCATACATTTGAGAATATTACGCAGCCGGGTTTCTCTCACGTTACCTTCGAGCTATTTGACGAAGGAGAGCAGACACGCTTCCTGCTCACGCATACAGGTCTCGAAACCTTTCCGCTGGATACACCCGGCTATACCCGTGAGAATTTTGAAGGGGGCTGGGGACACCTCTTTGTTAAATCGCTACCGGCATATTTGGAGCAACATTCCTGATCATTTAAAAACGATAAATTATGGGCACACCATTTGTTATTGAAAGAACTTACAACGTACCTGCACAAAAGGTATGGGAAGCCATCACTGATAAAGACAAAATGAAACAATGGTATTTCGACCTGAAGGAATTCAGGCCCGAGGTAGGTTTTGAGTTTCATTTTGATGGGGGGCGTGAAGGCCGCATCTATCACCATGTCTGTATGATAACTGAAGTCGTGCCTGGCAAGAAGCTGACACACACATGGACGTATCAGGGATATCCCGGTGTGTCGTATGTGACCTTTGAATTGTTTGATGAAGGTGGCAGCACCAGGTTGAAACTAACACATGCGGGTATCGAAACGTTCCCTGCCGATGTACCTGATCTTGCAGTACACAACTTCGCAGAAGGATGGACTTATATTATTGGTACTTCACTGGCGAAATATTTATCCTGAACTTTTTTAACGCAAAAAAAATTGAACAAT
>CAIVKT010000707.1 GCA_903906615.1 uncultured Bacteroidota bacterium
GTGATCACCGCATCGCACAACCCACCATCCTATAACGGCTTTAAGCTAAAGGGCCCGCATGGCGGCCCTACGAGCCCTAAAGATATAGCCGCAGTAGAGGCGCTGATACCCGATGAGGCAACACTGCCTTTGCAACCATTATCTCACTGGGAAGCACAGGGAATGCTGGAGTACATCAATCTGGAGGATATGTACGTGGACTACATCAAACAGAAATTCGACTTTGACGCGCTGGCCAGGTCACCGTTCAAGATGGCATATGATGCCATGTATGGCGCAGGGCAGAATGTCATTCGCCGCCTGCTGCCGGGCGCAGTGCTGTTGCATTGCGATGAGAACCCCGGCTTTCATGGCCAGGCACCGGAACCGCTGGACCGCAACCTGCAAGAGCTTGCACATACTATAGCTACCACTCCTGAAATAAAAATAGGACTTGCCACAGATGGCGATGCGGACCGTATCGGTCTATATGACGAAGATGGCAGCTTTGTAGATGCCCATCATATCATCCTGCTGCTCATCAACTACCTGTATAAGCATAAGGGATTGAACGGCAAGGTGGTGATCGCCTTCTCTGTTACAGACAGGGTAAAAAAGCTTTGTGAGCATTACGGCCTTACCGTAGAGGTAACAGCCATAGGCTTTAAGTACATCAGCGAGATCATGGTGCATGACGATGTCCTGGTAGGTGGTGAAGAAAGCGGCGGCATAGCCGTGAAAGGCCATATACCGGAGCGCGATGGCATCTATGACGGGCTGGCGCTGTATGAGTACATGACCAAATCGGGCAAAACACTTAAACAGCTTTGTGAGGAGGTGTATGATATAGTGGGCAGGTTCTATTACGATCGTAATGACCTGACCATAGATAATGATAAGAAAAACGCCATAATGAAAAAAGCAACTGAGGGCGGCTATACTTCCTTCGGCAAATACACCTTCAACCGCACAGAAAGCATTGATGGCATCAAGTACCACTTCGACAATGGCGGCTGGGCTATGCTGCGGGCATCAGGGACGGAGCCGCTGCTGAGGGTTTATGCAGAGGGAAACAGCAAAGAAGAAACAGCAGATATGCTGAGCGAGATCAAGAAGACCATCCTGTAGTACACTGCCTTTACTTCAATAGAATACCTCTGCAAATGCAGGGGTATTTTTTTTGCGCAGACCTTGTTGTACCGTACATGAAAAAGCCGGTAGCTGATGAGCTACCGGCTTTTAAGGTTATTGAGCGAGGCCTATTGCTCTACTGCCATGTGGAATACCTGGTTCCCGGCTGCTGAATGTAAGTTCAGGATATACATGCCGTTAGCCAATGTATTTCCGAGATGTACTGTTTCATTCATCAAACCATGACGCGCGGTAGTCTTTGTGGTATAGATAGACTGGCCTATCATGTCTGTTATTTCAATGGTCACCTCTTCGTCATCAGTAGTACCTAATGAGCCTTTCAGTGTGAATACGCCCTTGTTCGGGTTAGGAACCAGTTGCACATCGCTGTTTGCAGCATTCACATTTACAACACCCACATTTGCAAGCGTGATCACCACCTGGTTAGAACCGGAAAGCACACCACAAGCATTTGTCTTAGACACTATGCAGGTAACCACATCATTGTTGCTCAATGTGCTTCTCAGCAGTACAGGGTTGCTGGCCGATGACACTACCAGGCCATTGATAAGCCATTCGTAGGTTGCACCAGGGCCTGCATTTGTAGCTACAGCAGTCAGTGTATCGTCAAAGGCAACTGCACCATTGCTTGCACCGAGCGCGACATTGATCGAAACCGTAGGGATGATATTGCTATCCACTGTGATCGAGATGTTGTTGCTCAATACTGTATTCAGCAAGCGGCAAGCATAGCTGCTGCTCATTACAGCGAATATAACGTCGCCGTTATCCGGTGCATAAGAGTAGTTAGGGCCATATGCCATTGTGCTGCCATTCACTATCCAGGTATATGCTGGTGTCAGACCGCCATTCACAGGAGTTGCTGTGAAGTTAACTGTAGCGCCCTGGCAGATGGTATCGTGAGTAGATGCGGCAATGCTCACAGACGGTGTAAGGTTTGGTAATACTACCATAGTTACGTTATCGTTTGCAGTTGCAGGAGATACGCATGCCAAACTGCTGGTCATTGTAACACTTACCACATTACCATTTATAGGTGTATAGCTATAAGAGCTGCTTGTGGTAACCGGAGAACCATTTACAAACCATTGATAAGTTGCACCTGAACCGCCATTAACCGCCGAAACATTATAAGTAACTACTGTGCCTGCGCAAACCGTATCACCAACACCTGTATAGATGCTTACTGACGGCGTTACAGCCATAACGGGAGTAGGAGTTACTGTACCGGTCATATCAGTAGCACATCCTGTAGAAGCGTTGATCGCAACCACTGAATAACCACCTGATGGATGTAATCCGAAATCAAGCGTGCTGCCTGTGCCACCTAGTACGCTGCCAACAGCAGTAGTCCCGTCATACAATTGGTAGTTGACACCTGACTGGGAATGGCTGAGGCCGATAGATGCGCCCGCAGTCACAGAGCAATAGTTGCCACCACCTGTAACAGTATATACAGTAGGCAATGGGTTGATGCTGATCACCACGCTGCCGCTCATGCTATCAGTACAGCCTGTAGCTATAGTAGAAGCATGAACAGTATATGAAC
>CAIVKT010000708.1 GCA_903906615.1 uncultured Bacteroidota bacterium
GAATACTACACGTAAAACCGAGCATGAGCGCGGTAGAGAGATTAGCCGGGGCAATGAGCGCACACGTTAATAACACAGGGATGAGCACCGGCAGGAAGCCCTTGCGAATGTCTTTTATATCACCCTGCTTGATGCTGAGCATACGGGCGAGAAACATGAACAGGGCCAGCTTGGCGAGGTCCGAAGTCTGGAAGGTGAGGTTGATGACCGGGAGCCTTATCCAGCGGGAACCTTCATTGAGCGAAGTGCCAAAGAACAAAGTATACACCAACAATGGCAGGCTGAGCAGATAAAGTATGACCGCCATGCGGGCAAAGCGGGAGTAATTGATGCGATGTACCCAATAAATGATGAGCAAGCCGAGGCCGAGTACCATCACCTGCTTAACAAGGTAGTAACTGGAGTTCTTCTCCATACGGTATGCGAGGGAGCCCGTGGAGCTATACACGGCCAACATACTGATGAACGAAAGCACGAGTACTACGCCCCAAATGACGTGGTCTCCTTTCGTTTTTTTCAGTAATATTTTTATTCCTTCAGACATACTTGTGTTTCTAAAACGCTAAACTTATTATTAATCACTACTCACGTGCACCCTGGCTAAAGCCATCCTTGATTTTCATTTATCCCCCGGCCTAAAGGCCGGGGCTACTGGTGTTTTCTTGTATTTATAAAAGAGCAACAATAACGGTATTACAGATTTCTTACCGCAGCTTTGAACTGCTGGCCGCGGTCTTCATAATTCTTAAACAGATCGAAGCTGGCGCAGGCAGGCGATAGCAACACCACATCGCCTTTTTCGGCAAGGGCGTAAGCTGCGTTGACGGTGTCAGACATAATATTGGTATCAATGATCGGCTCTACCACATTTTTAAAAGCCTCGTGTATAGGAGCATTATCCACCCCAATGCAAATGATCGCTTTCACCTTTTCCCTTACCAGCTCCATCAGCTCGTTATAGTCGTTCCCTTTATCCTGGCCGCCGAGTATCAGTATGACAGGTTGAGTCATACTCTCGAGGGCAAACCATACGGAGTTGACGTTGGTAGCCTTGCTATCGTTGATGAAAGTGACACCACGCACAGTGGCCACATACTCCAGCCTATGCTCGATACCTTCGAAGCCGGCAAAATTCTCGCGTAGCTTTTCGCTCCTTAACCCTGCCGTTCTGGCTGATATACCCGCCGCCATACTGTTATATTGATTGTGCTTTCCTTTAATAGCGAGATCATGTATAGACATGTCCATGCTTTCTCCTTCATATTGTATATACATACGACTGTCGTGGATGTGGCCACCATCGTTCTCTATCTCTATATTATTTTCGTCCATCGTGAAGTATATTATTTTAGCGTGAATAGAATGGGTTGAGATGTATTGGGTAATTACTTTATCATCTTTGTTAACAATAAAGCGGTCAGTTGTGTGTTGATTTTCGGTTATCCTGAATTTTGATGCTATATAGTTCTCGAATTTATAATCGTACCTGTCTAAATGATCTGGCGTGATGTTGAGCAGCACAGCCACATCTGGCCTGAATTGATGAATGTCATCGAGCTGAAAGCTGCTGACCTCTATCACGTACCACTCGCACGGGCGTTCCGCTATCTGACGTGCAAAGCTGTACCCTATGTTGCCTACCATAGCCACATCAAAGCCACCTTTTTGCAGCAAATGATAAGTGAGCTTGGTAGTGGTGCTCTTGCCATTGCTGCCCGTGATAGCTATGATCTTGCTATCGCCTTTATAGCGATAGGCAAACTCTATCTCGCTGCACACCTCTATACCTGCTTCACGCACCTGCCTGATCACAGCCACCTTATTACTGATACCGGGGCTTTTCACAATGCAATTGGCGTTGAGGATATTTTCGATGGTATGGCCGCCTTCCTCAAAGGCTATACCCTGCTGCTGCAATGCCTCCTTAAAATGCTCCTTTATCTTTCCGCCATCACTTACAAACACATCCCACCCCTGCTGCCTGCCGAGCAAGGCTGCGCCTACACCGCTTTCAGCAGCGCCGAGTATGACGAGGCGTTGTGTGTTTGTGCTCATTATTGCAACTTTAAAGTAACTATGCTCATTATAGCCAGCAGGATACCTATGATCCACATGCGTGCTACAATTTTCGATTCGTGATAACCTAATTTCTGGTAATGATGATGGAGTGGCGACATGAGGAATATCCTGCGGCCCTCGCCATATTTCTTTTTGGTCCTTTTAAAGTACCATACCTGTAATATCACCGAGAGGTTCTCCACCAGGAAGATGCCACAGATGATCGGTATGAGCAATTCCTTACGGACAATGATAGCAAGCGAAGCAATGATACCACCCAGTGCGAGGCTACCGGTATCGCCCATGAACACCTGCGCGGGGTAGGCATTGTACCAGAGGAAGCCCACACAGGCCCCAACAAACGCACCGATGAATATAGACAACTCACCAAGATTTGGGATATCCATGATATTCAGATAGCCTGCAAAAAGATAGTTGCCCGATACATAGGCAAACACGCCAAGGCAAACACCAATAATAGCAGACACCCCGGTAGCCAATCCATCTATGCCATCGGTGATGTTGGCGCCGTTGGAAACGGCCACAATGATGAAGATGACGAACAGTATATAAATAACAGGCGTGGTATACTCCACATATTTATCTCCGAATATAGCCGCGATCTTCTCATACCTGAACTCGTGTGATTTCACAAAGGGGATAGTAGTAGTAGCCGTTCTTACATTTACGTAACTCTGTAGCTTGCCATTCTCATCCTTGCGGGTAGACTGGCCCGGCTCCAGTTTTTCTGCTGCGTTGTACACGCCATTCTTTCCTCCTGTTACATCGCGGCTGATGACCACGTGATTATTGTAGTACATCGTCAGGCCAATAATGATCCCCAGCCCTACCTGCCCTAATATCTTGAACCTGCCGGCAAGCCCTTCTTTATTTTTCTTAAAGACCTTAATATAGTCATCAAGAAAACCGATCATACCCAGCCATACCGTAGATACGAGCATCAGCACTATGTATACATTGAGCACACGTGCGAAAAGTAATGTAGGTATGAGTATAGCCGCTATGATGATGATGCCACCCATGGTAGGCGTACCTTTTTTCTGTTGTTCGCCCTGCAGGCCGAGATCGCGTACAGTTTCACCTATCTGCTTGCGCTGCAGGAAGGCAATGAGCCTTTTGCCCAGCAACATAGAGATCACCAGCGACAAAATGATCGCCATAGCCACACGGAAGGTAATGTAGTTGAACACTCCCGCACCCGTAAGGTGGAAAGCATCGCGCAGATATGTGAACAAATAGTACAGCATGGGTGCCTGTTATTTATTTAGTGTTTCAAATGCTTCAGCCAAAACTTCCTTATCATCAAAATGATGCTTCACTCCTTTTATTTCCTGGTATGTCTCATGTCCTTTGCCGGCTATCAATACTACATCGCCTGGTTGTGCCAGCGTTACGGCTACCTTTATTGCTTCCCTGCGATCGGTGATGCGCAGGCTTTTTCTTTTTTGCGGGCCTGTGAGGCCAGCTTCCATTTCGTTGAGTATCGCTTCAGGGTCTTCGGAACGGGGGTTATCTGCCGTGAGTATCGTTTTATCGCTGTGCTCGCAGGCTACCTGTGCCATTATAGGGCGTTTGGTAGTATCGCGGTCGCCGCCGCAGCCTACTACGGTTATGAGTTGCTGCCCGTTGCGGCGCAACTGATTGATCGTAGCGAGCACATTAATGAGCGCATCAGGCGTGTGGGCATAATCCACAATACCTAGTATCTTGTCTACAGGCGACATATGCGTTTCGAAGCGGCCGGGCGCGCCTTGCAGGCCGCTCAATACTGCCAGCACAGTCATCTTATCTTCGCCCAACAGCTTCGCCGCGCCATATACAGCCAACAGGTTGTAGGCATTGAATGTGCCGATCATGCGGAAGTGCGCTTCCTGGCCATCCAGCACCATCATGAGGCCGGATAGGTCGTTCTCCAGTACTTTGCCTTTGATATTGGCAGGCACTTTGAGGCTGTAAGTATTTTTTGAAGCCTTTGTGTTTTGCAACATCACCATACCTCTTTTATCATCGGCATTAGTGAGGGAGAACGCATCGGCGGGCAGCTCATCAAAGAAGCGTTTCTTTACTCTTATATATTCGTCGAAAGTCTTGTGATAGTCGAGATGATCGTGTGTGATGTTAGTGAATATGCCACCTACGAAGCGGATACCCGCTATGCGGTGCTGGTGAATAGCATGAGAGCTCACCTCCATGAAGGCGTATGTGCAACCCGCAGCTACCATACGACTAAGCAACTCGTGTATTGATATGGAGTCGGGTGTGGTGTGCGTTGCTACTTCCACCTCGTCGTGAATGTGGTTTTGCACAGTAGAGAGCAGGCCGCATTTTTTGCCCAGCTTTTCGAATAGATTATAAAGCAGTGTAACCGTGGTGGTTTTGCCATTGGTGCCGGTAACGCCCACTACCTTCAACTTCTGAGAAGGGAAGCCGTAAAAGGCATCAGCCATCAGACCTGCTGCTTCGGCGCTGTTCTTTACCTGTATGTAGGTAACGTCTTGATCTATTTCCCGCGGCAGATCTTCGCAAACAATAGCTACAGCACCCTGCGCTATGGCTTTATCAATGAAAGAATGGCCATCAGACAATGTGCCACGCACTGCAATGAATGTGCTCCCCTCAACGACCTTGCGCGAATCTATGCACAGGGCCGTGATAGCCACATCGGCAGTACCCATTACGGATACGGGTGTTACATTGATCAATATGTCGCGCAATAGTTGCATTAGCTCAGTTGCAGTATTATGTTTTGTCCTTTAGTTATTGTGGTTCCGGGGGCAAGCGACTGACCCTGTACTTTTCCCTTTCCTTTTACGGTTACCTGCAGGCCATTGCTCTCCAGTATGTATACCGCATCCTTCAGGCCCATGCCTTTTACATCAGGCACAATGGTCTTATAAATTTTTTTGGGAACCACCGTCACATGCTTGTTAGAGTCTGCGACCATTTCCATGAGTGTGTTCATATAATCGTGATGTACCGGCGTATGATCTCCGATCGCATTGAGCAGCACCTGGTAGTTGCGGGCAGTAGCAGCCTTGGCAGGTACAATGCGGCTCGCATTGCGGGAAAGACTATCAAGAGGGGCATCCCACGCACCCATGTTCTCTGAGAATATTTTATCGGCCACCATCCTGAATACCGGCGCTGCTATAGAGCCGCCATAGTATGCTTTAGATTTCTTTTGGGTGCGTATCACCACACATATGGTATACTTAGGCGCCTCAGCCGGCATAAAGCCTACAAACGAACCCTGGTATACGCCATCAGAATAAGAGATGCCTTTATCAGCCACCTGGGCCGTGCCAGTTTTACCGGCGATGGTGTAGTATGGCGACTCTATTGATTTTGCAGTACCCTCTGTAACTACAGCGCCCATACATTTTCTCAATTGCGCTATCACAGTTGAATCACCTACCTGCTCTATTTCTGTTGGCTCAAAGGTTTGCACATCCTTGCCGTATTCTCTTATGGAGCTTACGAGGTATGGCTTCATCATCTTGCCACCATTAGCCACCGCATTGTATAACATGCAGGTATGCAATGGCGTTATCTGCACATTGTAGCCGGCAGCCATCCAGGGCAAGGAAATGTTGCTCCATTCGCTGCTGCCGGGCATGATGATGTGCGGGCGGCCCTCGCCGAGCAAGTCAATGCCTGTACGTTTATCGAGGTTGAGCGTTTTGAGGTGGTTGACAAACTTTGACGGATTGTCTTTATAATAAGTATAGGCGAGTTTGGCAAACGCCGCATTACTCGATTCGGCATAAGCCTTCCAGATAGGCATTACGTGCAGGCCAAGGTGGGAATCTCTCATCACGGCCCGGCCAAACCTTATTGCGCCGCCTTCAGCATCAACAGGATCATCTACCGTCACGTATTTATCTGTGAGCAATGATATTAAAGTGGCCAGCTTAAATGTAGAACCCGGCTCGGTGGGTATGGTAGCGTAATTGAGGTCTTCCCAATAGCTACCGTCTTTTTGCAGGCCCAGGTTGACGAGGGTACGTATCTTGCCCGTCTTCACTTCCATTACAATGCAGGTGCCATACTGGCATTCATATTTTTGCAGGAGGCTCATGAGGGCGTGCTCTGCCACGTCCTGTACATTGATGTCGAGCGTGGTAACGATGTCTCGACCATTCTGCGGATCCACTTCTGAGCCTTCAATAGGCACCCATACATTGCCTGTACTCTTCTGCACCACGCGGCGGCCATTCTCGCCTATGAGGTCTTTATTGTATTTGGCTTCGAGGCCGGTAACGTTGCTGTCGCGGAATACACCGATAGTGCGGAAGGCCAGCATATTGTAAGGCGTTACCCTTTTTTCTTTAGAGTCTTCTATGAAGCCGCCACGGCCTTTGCTTTTATTGAAGATAGGAAAGGAGCGCAATGCCTCGTACTGATAATATTTAAGGTTGCGGCCAAGGAGGTAGTAGCGGTCGCCATCGTTGTAAGCACGTACAAACTCTTCTTTGTATTGCTCCGCAGATTTGTCCATGAACAAACGTGAAACACAAAGGCAGAGGGTATCTATGTTCTTTGCGAATACAGATGAGTCCATTACAGAGAAGTCTATATGCACATCAAAATCGGGAATGGTGGAACTGAGCAGGATGCCATCTTCGTTGTAGATGTTGCCACGCTCGGCTATGAGGGTATCGAAGCGGGTGTGCATCTCTTTGGCCATTGCTCGCAGCTTAGGCCCTTCGCGGAACTGGATCATAGCGGCCTTAATGATGATAGCACACCCAAACAAGCTAATGCAGGTAAATGCTATGTACACCCTAAACCGTATGTCCTTCTTTATATTCACGCTATATAAAATTCAAAAATGCTGAAAGTTCTTATTTACTGATCTTGTATGCCGGCAGCAGTGATGGCTTTAAGCCAATACCCTCCGCCTTCTTTATCACTTGTGTTTCCGTCTTCACATACATCAATTGCGATTTCACATCCATATACTTCCAGCGCAGCTCTTTAAGCGCTTTGTTCTGCGCATTCAGTTCGCGCTGCATCTCTAATGCACGGTGACTGTTGCTGATGTACAGCACACCCAGGAACACAATAAAGGCGAGATATGGAATGTTATTGACGATCGCTTTATAAGATACTTTCTCCACTAACGACCTCCAGTCGTTCCTAACCCTCTGAGCCGGGGTCAACACCTCTTGCTGCATACTCTGCTCCTCGCTGCTCATTACTACTCTTTATATAGACTCCCCTTGCGGGAAAATTTTTATTCTTCTATTTTTTCTCCTACCCTCAGCCTCGCACTGCGCGAGCGGGGATTATGCTTCTGCTCTTCCTCTGATGGCTCTACCGGCTTTGCTGTTACCGGCCTCATCAGCGGCTTCACCGGCTCTTCATATTGACCGGCCTCATCCCAGCGGCCACGCTTTATATAGTGCTTCACCAGCCTGTCTTCCAGCGAGTGAAAGGAGATCACTGATAATCTTCCTCCGGGCTTCAAGCTCGCTGCCGATTGTTGCAGCAATTCCTTCAGCACGCCCAGCTCATCATTCACTTCTATGCGCAGCGCCTGGAACACCTGTGCCAGGTACTTGTTCGGGTTGCCACGCATCACAGGCCCCAGCATTGCTTTGAAGGAGCCAATCGTTTGCAGCCCTGTGCCCTTGCGCTGGTCTACGATGTGCGTCGCCAGCTGCTTTGAGTTGCGCACCTCTCCGTATTGCTCGAAGATGGTGTGCAGCTGCTGCTCGCTGTAGGTACGCAGTACAGATGCAGCGGTCACTTCGCTGCGCTTGTCCATGCGCATATCCAGCGGGCCATCAAACCTGATCGAGAACCCACGTTCTGCCGTATCAAACTGAAAAGAACTTACTCCCAGATCCGCCAGGATCCCATCCACCTCATTATATCCGTGCAACCGCAAAAAGCGGCGCATGTATTTAAAATTCTCCTTCACCGGTATCAGCCTTGCATCCTCCGGTTTGTTTCGCCACGCATCTTCGTCCTGGTCGAATGCGATGAGCTTTCCTTTAGGCCCCAGCTTTTCCAGTATCAGCCTGCTGTGGCCGCCGCCGCCGAATGTGGCATCCACATACACACCATCCTCCTTTATTGCTAACCCGTCTACTGCCTCGTGTAAAAGAACTGTTGTGTGGTAAAATTCCGGTTCGCCCATGGTTACATATTTTCAAATGGGTTTCCGAAATCGTTAGCCACATCTTCTGCCAGCTTGCTAAAGCCACCTGCATGTTGGCGCAGATAATTATAATAAGTATCTTTATCCCACAACTCCAGCTTATTGCCCTGCGCGCTCAACACAGCATCTTTTTTGATACCTGCATATTCCATCAGTGACTTCACTACCAGCAGCCTGTCGGCACTGTCAGGCTCCACTATGTTGGCGCCATTCAGAAACAATCTTTTGAACTCTCTTACTTCAGGTTTGAAATCATTGAGCTTATTTATTTTCTCGGTTATCGCATTCCAAACGCTGAGGGTATATATGGTCAGGCAATTTTCAAAACCACGGTTGATGACAAACTTCTCCCCCTCTCCCTCGGCAAGCTGCTTGCGGAAGCCCGATGGCAGCAAGAAACGTCCCCTGACGTCTAATGCTACTTCATATTCACCGAGAAAGTTGGCCATGTGTGTGTATTCTAACCTGATTTACCACAAAATAACACAAATTCCCCCAAAAAAGGTGTTTTTAACTCAAACATATTTATCCACACCCTATATATGACGTAAAACCCGCTATGGTATTGCTTTTCAGGTGTTTAAAGTGTGTGGGGAGTGAATTTGTATGTGGATAACGTGTGAATGCATGTGGATAACGTGTTTGTTAGGATAGGAGATCAGCGAATTTGGGGGTCCGCAACGTACGATATCATCGGTAGTTACCACTCGTATTAAAACTACCTTCACGAGGAATTTTGGCTAAAGCCAACCAATATTTTATATTACCCCGGATTGAAAGCCGGGGCTATTGGTATAGTCTTGCAGCCTGGTGGCATTTGAAGAACCAAAAACTCTTTGAGCGCTACAGCCAAAAGTTCGCACAAATGAACATCCCCGTTTATTGCTTAGATTTATGGCAATGAAATGGCGGCGCGTATTTGAGCATGATCAAAAAGATAATTTTCTAACCTATTTGCGGGGGCAGAAGCTTTTGCTGATCGTTGCAGGATGCCTGACCGCGGCCCTATATCCATTATTAAGATATTGCTACCCACTACCCGATTTTTTCGTTGACTCGGTCAATTATGTGCTGTGGGCGCAATATGACCTCGCTGTTGCTTACCGGCCGGTAGGGTATTCTGTTTTTTTGCAGTTGGTGCATCGTGTTTCGGGAAGTGCGGGGGCAGTGGTATTCGCGCAATACTTACTTTTTGTACTGAGCAGCCTTTTCTTTTTCTTTAGCGTTGATCATCTGTTCGGGTTGCCTAAAAAGTTAGCATTGCCAATTCTCGCAGTTCTTCTTTGCAATCCTATACTGCTCTTCCAGTCCAACCTTATCTCCAGCGACAGCCTGTTCTGCTCACTTACCATTGTGTGGCTCACTACCTGTTTCTGGATCGTGATGCGGCCCGGCTGGTGGGCATTGGTCGTGCAGCTACTTTTTCTATACCTGGCCTTCCGGGTGCGGTACACAGCTATGTTCTTCCCTGTGGTGGCTATTGTAGCC
>CAIVKT010000709.1 GCA_903906615.1 uncultured Bacteroidota bacterium
ATGAGAAAGATATTACTACTATGTTTACTTGCCTCTAATGGGTTGTATGCTCAAAAATTAGAAAAATATTGCGAGGTTGTAGCAACAGGTAAACTGTTCAGCAAAAAGGTAACCATAGAAGTTGATTTTGGGGAAGAGCGATCATTTTTTAAGGATACACGTTTAAGAGATGATGATGGGGCAGTAGTTAGGTTTAATTCGCTTGTGGATGCTCTAAACTACATGGGTACACAAAATTGGCATTTGGTAAATGCATTTCCACTTTCCACCGGGGGAGCAGGAGGTAAAGTTTTGCATTTCTATTTCAGGAAAGAATATGATGCGTCTGAACTTGCCCCGGAAACTAAAAAGTAATTTTTTTTCTATACCCTACCCGATAAGCCTAAAAGGTCAATATAAAGGGTGAATGTGTCGAAATTGTGTCGAAATGAGCAAAAAAATAAAGGGCTTCAAATCAATGAAACCCTTTACCCGCCTGCGTGACCTCGTCTGGATTCAAACCAGAAACCTTCTGATCCGTAGTCAGATGCTCTATTCAGTTGAGCTACGGGGCCATTTTTATTATCTTAATGAGTATGGTTACTCTTTCTCTTTCCTTAAATCTTCCTGTCCGTACTGATGCTCTATTCAGTTGAGCTACGGGGCCATTCTTTTTAGGGAGTGCAAAGATAGCAACATTTTTCTGTAAAGACAAAATAAGTATGCACCTTTGGGCAGAAAAAAAGGGCGATATGAATATAGAGATATGGTCGGTAGGCAAGGAGAACGAGTCTTTCATTGATGAAGGGCTGCAATACTACTTCCAGAAAACGAGGCCCTACTGCCCTGTAGAACTCATTGTATTACAAATCCCTAAGAAAAACGCCACCACAGATCCAGAGCGGGGAAAGCTGGCCGAGGAAGAGCTGATACTTAAGCGACTGCAACCGCAACATTACCTTATATTGCTGGATGAGCGGGGCAAGAAACTTAATTCCATAAAATGGTCGCAGCAGTTTCAGCAGTGCATGAACCAAGGGGTAAAAACATTAGTACTGCTCATAGGCGGCGCTTACGGCGTAACGGATAACATAAGAAAAAAAGCAAATCAGTGTTGGTCGTTATCGGATCTTGTATTCCCACACCAGCTGGTGAGGCTCATTGTTGCCGAGCAGGTATACCGCTCCTTTAGCATACTCAACAACTCCCCTTATCATCACGCCTGATGCGGGAATACGCACGTATTGGCACGGTTGTTACGGTACGTATGCGCTTGACTATTTAATACTGACCAGGCACAGCCTTCAGTGGTTTTGATCCCAAAACCCTGGAGGTTTTCTTATACAGGCGGTGTCGTCAGCTTTCCGTGCAACGTAAGCCTGACTATACCTCTTTTATAATGTTCGTCCGAAATAAAAGATAAACGGAGCAAGGATTCCAGGTGTAAGTGGATCATCTCCGGCTCATCGCCAAATTGCTGTAAAAGGTAATTAACAGGAATATTGTACCATTCTTTGCTCAACTCCTGTATTCGTAAATGCACCTGGTGTATAGTAGCCATTTATATGAAT
>CAIVKT010000710.1 GCA_903906615.1 uncultured Bacteroidota bacterium
TATCGCTGCGGCCATAGCAAGGCAGTATCAATGCTTCCTTGCCATGTATCAAATGGCTGCGGTTCAGCTTGGTGGAAATGTGTACGGTAAGATCGCAGTTGCGCATGGCCTTCGCTGTGTATTCCGTATCCGGCGTTGCAGATAGGAAGTTGCCGCCCATGCCCACAAATACCTTTGCCTTGGATTCGTACATAGCGTGTATTGCTTCCACTACATCGTATCCATGTGCTTGAGGCGGCGTAAAGCCATAGACCTCCTGTATCTTATCCAGGAATTTTTTGGATGGCTTTTCGTAGATGCCCATTGTACGGTCGCCCTGCACATTGCTGTGCCCGCGAACTGGGCAGGTTCCTGCACCCGGCTTGCCTATGCTGCCTTTGAGCAGCAGCAGGTTCACCACTTCTTTAATAGTATCTACTGCATTTTTATGCTGTGTGAGGCCCATAGCCCAGCAGGCTATTATTTTCTTTTTCTGTATCAGCACATCCGCCACCTGCCTGATCTGCTCCATAGATATACCGGCAGCTTCGGCCAGCTCCTCCGGCTTGTACTTCCTGAGGTTTTTTATAAAACCATCGTACCCGGCAGTATGCGTCTCAATAAATTCGCGGTCGAATACAGAACCGGGATTCTTATCTTCGGCCTCCAACATCAGCAACTCCACAGCCTTTACCAAAGCCATATCGCCATTCAGCTTCACCTGCAGGAAAATGTCTGTAAGCTTGGACTTGATACCCAGCGCACCTTTTACCGACTGCGGGTCTTTAAAGCCCATCAGGCCCGTTTCCGGTAATGGGTTCACCGATATGATCGTAGTGCCATTCTCTTTAGCTTTTTGTAGCGCGGAGAGCATACGAGGATGATTGGTACCGGGGTTTTGTCCCAGTATAATGATGACCTCTGTGTTATAAAAATCTTCCAGCGTCACAGATCCCTTACCTATACCCAACGACTCATTCAGCGCTACCCCACTCGATTCGTGGCACATGTTGGAACAATCAGGCAGGTTGTTGGTGCCATATTCTTTAGCAAACAATTGATATAAATACGCAGCTTCATTGCTTGTTCTGCCCGATGTGTAAAATATAGCCTCGTCCGGTGTGCTAAGTTTGTTGAGGTGTTCGCCTATTTTCTTAAAAGCATTATCCCAACTGATGGGCTGGTAATGTGTAGCCCCCTCAGGCAGGTACATAGGCTCTGCTACCCTGCCCTTCTTACCTATTTCATAATCATTCAACTTCGCCAGATCCACAACAGAGTTCGCGGCAAAAAATTTAGCGGTCAACTTTTTGGTGGTGGCTTCTTCGGCAATAGCCTTAGCCCCGTTCTCGCAATATTCTGCTATGGATGACCTATGCCCATCCGGGTCGGGCCAGGCACAGCCGGGGCAGTCGAAGCCATCTTTCTGATTAAGGGCAGCAAGAGCTTTGAGGCCACGCGCCACATTCATTTCGCTAAACACATGTTTGGCGCTGATCAAAACAGCATTCATACCGGCAGCGGCTTCCTTGCGCTTGCCAAGGTGTATATCCAGGAACTCTTCCGGGTTCTCGGCGTTAGGGATGGTGGCTTTGTCCTTATCCATATCTGTGGTTTAGCCTAATAAAGGTACGGTATATTTTTATTTCAGAATATAGGTTAGTTGGCCTTCTTCACTTCTATGCGGCTCAGGGCCTTCAGGTGTCGCCTGCCCGAGTTATACTCCCCAAGCGACATCACCTCTATCCTGCTTTCCATCTGATCCATTGTTTTACCATCCTCGCCTGTAAGCACATAAATATGATCGCCAATCTCGCTATTGAACAGCTCATTCCACGAATACACATTTTTATACCCATCGGTGGCCGTAAGCACTATATACAGTTCGCTGTAATCCTTAGGCTTATCCACATGAATGCCGGCGCTGTCTATAAAAGTTTTGAGCAGAATGCCGTTTATTTTTTTAGCTACATACTTCGTTTCGCCCTGGTGGTTCTTAATAGACACATTGCCCAGGCTATCCTGCTTATATTTACCCAGGTCGCTGATATGAAACACAAGCTCTTTCTGCA
>CAIVKT010000711.1 GCA_903906615.1 uncultured Bacteroidota bacterium
CTGCTCCACACACCCGTGCCGCCTGCTGTACGTGTTAGTGTGCTGCCTGGGCATATAGTGCCGGTGCCGCTAATGGCTGATGGGACAGGGTTTACGGTTACCGTTGCTGTGGCCGAGCAACTGCTGCCTATTGAGTAGGTAACGAGTGCTGTGCCTGTGCTCATTCCTGTAACTATCCCTGTTGTACTGCCTATCGTTATGCTTCCGCTACCGGTACTCCAAACACCGGTGCCGGTTTCCGTGAGTGTTGTGGCGCCGCCAAGGCACACGGATGGTGTACCGCCTATCGTGCCTGCTGTAGTGCTTACTGTTAGCGTTTTTGTTACCGAGCAGCCGGTGGGCAGGGTATAAGTAATGGCGCTCACACCTGTAGCAGTGCCTGTTACCGATCCTGTGGTACTGCCTATGGTCAGTGAAACACCGCTCTTGCTCCAGGTGCCGCCGCCCCCATCTGTTTCTGTTATTGTCTGTCCTACACAAAGTACCGATAGACCGCTAATGGGGCCCGGCAATGGATTTACTGTAATAGTCTTAGTAGTGTTGCAACCGGAGGGCAATGTATACGTGATCACTGCTGTGCCCAGCGATAAGCCGGTCACAATACCTGTGGTACTGCCTACGCTTACCGCTCCCACGCCCGCACTCCACGTGCCGCCGGTATTTGTTTCAATTACATTGCTGCCCAGGCACACGCCGCCCGGGCCGCTTATACTGCCGGGTGCCGGGTTCACGGTTACTAATGCTGTGGTAGCGCAGCCTGTGGCGCTGCTGGTATAGCTGATGAGTGTTGTACCACCTGCAATACCCGTCACCACGCCCAATGCGCTTACCGAGCCTGTGGCCGGGGATACGCTGCTCCATACGCCGCCGGGTGCAGTATCCGCCAATGTCGTTGTTGCTCCCTGGCACACTGTGCGGGTGCCCGTTATAGCCGGTGGTGGCGCTATGATGGTCAGTGGTTGCAGTACATAGCAGCCGCCCGGCATATTGTAGCTGATGTTTACCACGCCGGCTGCAACTGCGGTTACCAGGCCTGTTGATGTGTTTACCGTTGCCTTGGTGGGGTCGCTGCTGCTCCAGGTGCCGCCCAGGGTGGTGTCCACAAAGTAGGCGCTGGTGCCTGCGCACAGGCTCGTTACACTGCTGATGATGGCTGTAGGCGTAAAGTTCACCGTTTCCAGCGTTACGGAATAGCAGCCCGATGGCAATGTATAGCTGATAATGGCCTCGCCTACGGATAGACCCGTGACGTTACCCGAGGTTACATTGATATACGCCACCGTATAGTCACTGCTCGTCCATACCCCTCCCGGTATACTGTCGGCGAGCGTTGTGCTCAGGCCCACGCAGGTGCCTGTGCTGCCCGTTATTGCGCTTGGCGCAGTGTTTACGCTTACTATCGCTGTGAGGCTGCAACCGGTGGGCAGCGTATACACTACCAGGCCTGCTCCCGGTGTGCCGCCCGTTACTATGCCCGTAGAAGAGCCTACTGTGATGATGCCGGTGGTGCCGGTGGTACTCCAGGTGCCGCCTGCATCATATAACGTTGTTGTAGAGCCCGAGCAAAGTGAGAAGGTGCCTAATATAGGCAATGGCAATGGGTTGACGGTAAACAGCGCAGTTGTGAAGCAGCCGGCTGCAGGTGTAGTATAGGTGACGGTAAACAAACCTGCTGAAAGCCCCGTAACCAGGCCCGATGAAGACCCTACGGTGGCATATCCTGTATAGCTGCTCCATATACCGCCCGTAGTGGCATCGCTCAATATAGTGGCGCTGCCGGTGCATACCGAGAGTGTGCCTGTGATGATGGCAGGTGTGGCGTTGATGGTCATAGGTAGCAATGCGGCACACCCGGTAGATAAAGTATAAGCTGCAGTTACAGTACCTGCCGCAAGCGCACTTACCACGCCACCGCTGGTTATAGTGGCTGCTGTACCCGATGGGGTCATGCTCCAGGCGCCGCCCACGGTTATATCGGCAAGTGTTGTTGTTGAGCCCGAGCAAAGGGCGCTTACGCCTATTATGGGGTTTGGCACAGCATTTACAGTTATAGCCAGGCTCATACTGCACCCGCCTATGGTATAGGTTATGGTATCAAATCCCGGCGCTACCCCGGTTACAATGCCGCCCGATGTTATCGTTGCTTTTGCGGGGTTACTGCTCGTCCAGATGCCGGCGGATGTGCCATCGCTCAGGGTGGTGGTGCCGCCTACGCACACCTTGGGTGTACCCGCTATAGGCACCGGGGACGAGTTGACCGTAACCACCGTAGCTGTGGCGCAGCCGCTGCCCAGCGAATAAGAAATAACAGATGTGCCGGTAGCCACACCTGTGGCTATGCCGCTGGTGCTGCCAATCACAGCTATACCGGTAGATACGCTGCTCCAGGTGCCGCCGGTGGCATCATCGGTAAGTGTCGTATTGGCCCCTATGCACAAATGCCTGATCCCGGTAATGGCGGTCAGTGAATCGTAAATGGTCATCTGCGCGCTGTCTAATACTATCGCAGCGCCGCCGCAAGAATAGCCCGAAAGCACATAGAGCTTTACTGTTTTTGGCCCGGCAGCTGTTACGGTCCGCGGGTATATGTACAGGGTATCTGTGGAGTCGTGCGCGCCGATCACCACGCTATCGCCTATGGTGTTGTAATCATAGCCGTTAACAGCAGTACCTCCTATAGCCAAATGGATAAGCTCGGTATCTGCAGTGGTCACACGCCTGGAAAAGATAAATTTGCCCGGCCTACAGCCCCTTACGCAAAACTGCGAAGAGTAACCTGTGTCTAACGGGTTAAGCCCTACAGGGGCTATGCTGGCATCTACCGACGACAGGCTGCCGGCTTCCAAAAATACGCCCGAGTCCAGTATGTGGTCAAAAGCATCGGCCACGCCCAATTTCAAATGATACGTATCGCAGGGCGTTACTGCCGCTACTGCGGTAAGCATAGTGGTCATGCCATCATATACGATCGTTGAGCTGGGTGTATTATCTACATAATAACTACAGAAAGGCGAGCCGGTACCCAGCGATGTACAAGGAGTGCCGGGATGCGACAAACAGTTGATACTGTTGATACATACCGGTATCGTGGTGCCGGGTACCACGGCTATATTTTTTGGGGCACTATAGCCCGGCCCCGAAATAAAAAAACCAAACACATCATTGAAACCCATGCAGGCACAGCACGAATATTCCTCCGACCCGAAAACGTAGTTGAACTTTACGGTATCACCCGCCGGTTTAAAATCAAACTCCAGTACGCACGCATCATAAGTAGGCTGCCCGGCCAGTGCGGTGAGCTGCGCATCGCCAGCGGAGCCGTTATCTTTCGTTGCGTTGTGAGCAGCAGCAGTGTTAACGCCATAAATGCCGCTTATGGTGTTCGCCTGCCCGTTGGTAAGTACAATACCGCTATCAAACGCGAGGGAAGAAGGGCCGGTGAATGTACCATTGGCATTACTGGGGCAGGTGAGTGTAGCCGATATGATGGTAACCCCCGAGCCCACCAGCCGGTTGGCCAGCGTCATAGCCGTAGCGCCCGGTACTACTGTTATCTGCCCTTGCGATAGTTGCGGGAATAAACATCCGCACGCCAGTAAAAATATAAGCAGGGTAGATATCTTCATGAGTTATGTTTATAGGACAACATCGCCCATCCCGGGCCGCCTCTACGAAGATAGTGAATTTTGTGCTTATTTGATTGTTTTTTGCTAAGGTATTTCTTGTAAGAATTGAACTTACAAAAGGCCTTTAACGTTTACTTTAGATCGCCCCAACCCCTAACTTCGTATATACTTCCACAAAACCATACAAATGAAAACCACATCAGCTATTTTATCCGCCCTGCTTATATGCGGCAGCCTCTGCTCCTGCGGCCAAACCGTTGCGCCCGACAGGGCAAAGCAGGTAGCCAATACCTTCGCCGCCGACAAAGTACCCGCCGATCTCTCGCATTACAGCCAGGCTACCTTCGCCGCAGGCTGCTTCTGGCACGAGGAAACCCTCTTCGAGAGCATTAAGGGCGTGGTAGACGGCGTATCGGGCTATGCAGGCGGCACTACTGCGCACCCCACCTACGAGGACGTGGAAACCGGCAATACCGGCCATGCCGAAACCGTGAATATCTATTACGACAGCACAAAGATCACCTATGCCCAACTGCTCAAGATATACTTCGAGGCACAGGAAGACCCCACGCAGGTGAATGGCCAGGGCCCTGATGAAGGCACCCAATACCGCTCTATCATCTTCTACCGCAACGCCCGCGAAAAGGCAATGGCCGAACAACAGATAGCCGCGCTCAATAAGAGTGGTAAGTACCATGCGCCCATAGCTGCCGAGGTAAAGCCCTACACCACCTTCTGGCGCGCCGAAGACTACCACCAGCACTACATCAATACCAACACCGATAACCCCTACGTAGCCCACGTATCCATCCGCGACATAGCCCGCTACCAGGCCGCCCATCCCGAGATGATCAAGCCCGGCCACAGCTTTGCCGCAAAATAGGGTAGGGTGTGCACTATATTAGTGTTTTCAGTAGCCACGGCCTTTAGGCCGTGGTCAGATAATGATAGTGGCGGCTTTAGCCGAAACATTCGTGGAGGTCAACTCTTGATTGATGATCGTGATCTACATTTTTTCCTTCAACCTGAATACTACCTTACGGGTATTGTGCATATTGGTCGTAGCCACCACCACATCGCACGTAGTGAAGTTGCGGAAGGTGTATTCAAACTCCGTGCAGTCGCCGCTGTTCAGCAGGGCTGCATTGCGTACCAGCAGCCTTTTTATAAACGCCACACGTGTGCTTAATAAAGGTTTCTCGGAAGTGCCTATAGGCATAGCACGGTTGCACTTGGGCAGCAGGCTGCCTTCATGCTCTTCAAACTTTTTGGTCACCTTCCACTCCGGGAAGTACACCGAGCGTTCTTTGAGCTTGCCATTCTCGCCGTAGAAGTAAGACTCTATATGCACCACATCTTTGTTGTTGTCATTCAGGCGCACCTCTTTTAGTTTCTGGTTGTCCTTGTTGTAGTACGATTTGGTGTAGAATTCTATCTTGCCGTTATAATACGAGCTTTCAGAGATCACCAGTTCGCCGCTTTTTTTATCGTAGCTGTAGTCAAAGCTTTTGCGGTAGCTGTTGCCGCTTATTTTATTGTCTTCGGTATAGGCGTATTTCTGGTTCTTATCATTGTACTTCCATTCCTTTACCAATTGCAGGTTGTCGTCTTTATATTCTTCCGTTTTGATCACCTGCTTTTTGGGGTTCAGGTAAGTGATCGTTTTGTACACCGATTTATCGTGGTAGGGGTAGGCGCTGTTCATGATCACCAGGCTATCCGGGCTGGTGAGTATCACCGCGCTGTCGGAAGGGAATAGCCGGATGCTGTCTGTAGTGCTGTAGTTGTAAGTATACTCGTGTGTGAGGGTGCCTGTGTTATACGTATTCCACCCGGCTTTGAATGTCTTTTGTGCA
>CAIVKT010000712.1 GCA_903906615.1 uncultured Bacteroidota bacterium
CCTACACATACAGCATCGGTGTTATGTTCACCAAAACGGATAAATGGAGCATGGGCCTTGATTATACCACCACTAAATGGAGCCAGTTCAACAGTAGCCCTGATGCCTCCCGGAATGTAGGTATCGCCAACAGCGCTTACAAGATCGCCTTTGGCGGTGAGTACACGCCGGATATCAACAGCATCAGGAATTACTTCTCCCATGTTACTTATAAGTATGGCGTGTATTACGGCACCGACTACCTCAACCTGATCAACAGCACTATCCCTTATTATGGCCTTACCGTAGGTGCCAGCCTGCCTTTCAGGCGCAACACTTCCAAGCTGCACGGGGCATTAGACATCGGCAGGTTGGGAACTACTGCCAACAGCCAGGTGCAGGAAACATACGTACGCTTTACCTTAGGCTTCTCTTTCAACGACAGGTGGTTTATACCCCGTAAATATGATTAAAAGCAGCCTTACATATTATCTGAATAAAATGACCCGGAGCTTGCTTCCGGGTGTTTTATTATGTACGGCCATAGCGTGTAATAATGATCCTGACAAGATCCGCGCGCTCACCGGCAAGGGCAATGCACAGGAAGACAGGGCAAAGGATGTGACTGTTATATACAGCGAGCAGGGTAAGATAAAGGTGAAATTATACGCCAAGGAATTTGTGCGCAACGAAACAGCCAAGCCCGCCTACATAGATATGAACCGCAACATAAAAGCCATTTTTTATGACGACAGCGGAAATATTGCCAATACACTTACCGCAGACTCATCGCGCTACTACACCACCCAAGGCAACGTTATAGTTTGGGACAGCGTGCATATCGTTAGCCGCAAAGGCGAGCAACTGAATACCGATGAGCTTATCTGGAACCAAAGCATACAAAAGTTCTTCACCGAAAAACCGGTGCGCATCACCACACCCACAGAGATACTTTTTGGTAACGGTATGGAAGCCAACAGCGACTTCACCACCTACAAGATCATTAACCCCACCGGAACAGTGCAGGTAAACAAAGGCGAAGTACCACAGTAGGTTTGTAGATCAATGAAACTTTGGATTGAGTGCTTTGCGCCCTTAGCGCATCCTTCGCGCCTTTGCGTTTAAACCGGAGAATAAGAGCCTCACTACTTAGGTACCGTAAATGTGAACGTTGTTCCCTCACCCGGCACAGAATGTAACGTTATCTCACCGCCCATCTTTTCCACCAGCCTTTTTACTATAGAGAGGCCGATGCCCTGGCTGTTGTCGTTCTTGTCTTTCTCTACCCGCTCAAATAATTCAAAGATGCGTGCCGTATCTGCTTCTGCGATGCCGTAGCCGTTGTCCTTTATTTCAAAGGTGTGCTTCGTTTTGTCTTCATGCACTTCAATGCGGATAATGATCTTCGGCTTATCGTTATACTTGATTGCATTGCCCAGCAGGTTCATCAGTATCTGCTTCAGCGCTATGCGCGAGGTATGAATGTGTTTGTCCTCCCGGTCGAACATGATAGCTGCGTTCGCAGGCACATGCAGTAGCTCGCTGACTTCTTCTATGAGGCCATAAATGCCAATGTCTTCTTTTTGGTCGGTAAGCATTTGCGACGACCTGGAGTATTTAAGTATGCCTGTCACCATTTCTGATAACTGGTAAGAGGAGTCGTTGAGGTATTGTATGTACTCATTGCCCTCATCATTCAGCGTGCCGCCATAGCCGTCTTTGAGCAGGTGCGTGAGCGATATAATGTTGTTCAGCGGGCTTTTCAGATCGTGCGAGGCTATAGAGGCGAATTTGTCGAGGTTTTCATAAGCCCTTTTCAGCTCGGCCTGTTGCGTGTTCAGTTCTTTTATTTTTCTTTTCAGCTCCAACTGGCATACTACCTGCCGCGCCAGTGATTGCAATGTTTTTACCTGGCTGTCATCCAGAGTTTTAGGTACAATATCCCATACGCAAAGTGTACCCAGCGCATAGCCTTCCGGGTTCACCAGTGGTATGCCTGCATAAAATGCGACGTGTGGCTCCCCGGTAACTAATGGGTTGTCATGAAAGCGTTCGTCCTTGGATGTGTCCTGTATGATAAATACTTTTTCAGGATTATTGATGGCGTGTGCGCAAAACGCAAAATCCCTCGAGGTTTCCGGTGTAATGAGTCCGTGCCTTGATTTGAACCATTGCCTGTGCGCGTCTATTATACTTACTAAAGATATAGGCGTGCGACATACCTCCGCGGCTATGCGGGTGATGTCATCAAAATCGGCCTCCTGTATGGTATCCAGGATCCCGTATTCATGAAGCGTCTTCAATCTCTTGTGTTCATTGGCCGGCACCGGGGCGGTCTTCATTGCTTTGATCGCGTTTATGGATTACAGGGTAAAGATAGTTTTCAAAACCCACACTATAAATAGCAAATATTTATAAAGCTATGCCAAATTTCTCACCCAGCGTTCTCAGTTCTGTTTCCACGCTCTCCACAACGGGTATGCCGCTCCGTTTGCGCTCTGCTTCCATCTCCCGCTCCGGATCGCCGGGTATCAGCACCCGTTCATGCCCTGCTGCTGGTGTGGCCGCCCTGAAACGGCGTATCCATTGGTCCATATGCTGCTTAAATTCATCTGCCGGGCGGAAGGCATCTACCCGCATAGCCCCGAAGAAATGCCCCAGCCCCTGGCCCGGCATATCGGGCGGCATAGGCACATAAGCAGGGAAGGGTGGCGCCCACGGGCCATAGCTGGCGCCACTCAGCACCGCCGAGAATATATCCACAATGCTGCCCAGTGCGTAGCCTTTGTGGCTGCCATGCTCGCGGTCGCTGCCCAATGGCAGCAATGCGCCGCCTTTCTTTAATATATTCGCATCGGTCGACTCATTACCCTCTTTGTCTTGTACCCAGCCAAGTGGAGTGTCGGCGTTCTTGCGTTGCAGTATTTCCAGCTTGCCATTGGCTGCCGTGGTGGTGGCAAAGTCGGCTACAAAGGGTGGCTCTTCACCTGCGGGTATAGCTACTGCTATGGGGTTGGTACCCAGCATCCGTTCTGTGGAGAAGGTAGGCGCTACCAGTGCGCTGGCGTTGGTCATGGCTATGCCGGTCATATCATGCTCCAGCGCCATCATGGCGTGCTGCCCCGCTATACCGAAATGGTTGCTGTTCTTTACGCTTACCCATCCTGTACCGGCTATCTTGGCCTTATCAATAGCCACCTCCATCGCAAAAGGAGCGACTACCAACCCCAGCCCTGCATCCCCGTCCACCACGGCGGTAGAAGGTGTTTCGTGCACTATACGGATATTCGGCTTAGGGTTGATCCTGCCGGCCTCCCAGAGCCTGATGTAGCCCACTAACCGTGCCACCCCATGGCTGTCTATGCCCCGCATATCAGCCGATAGCAGAGTAGTGGTAGCCAATGCAGCATCGGCCTCGCTGCACCCCATGTGCAGGAAGATGGCATTGGTGAATGTGTATAGTTGCTGGTAGGTGTAGGTTGATGGCATAATGAATGGCGAAGATAGTTCGCTCCAATAATAAATAACAGAGAACGTTGTTTTGGTAAAGTATCAGAGCCTCTATGCAGCAATTACGATACCAGTCCGCATGATCTCTTCCACAAAAGGATCTTTATCAGATGAGAAATCTTTAGTGTTGTATGTGCGCGGCTGAATATTAAGGTCTGGCCTTTTGACCAGCATTCGGGCGAATAGCTTTACATCTTCAAATCCTATGCTTATAAATTCATCTGCCACCAGCGCTACGTCTATATCGCTCCATTCATGCTGCTCATTACGGGAATAAGAACCATACAGCACTACCTTTTTAAGATGAATGCCGGAGTCTTTTATTTCAGTAGCCAGTTTTTTTAAATGGCTGATCACAGTTTTTTGAGTAAGCATTTTCTGATGATGTTTAGCTGATCAAGAATTTCTTTTGTTTGCTTAGATCTAATTTCTTATAAAGTTCCAATTTATAATCCGGATAACGTCCTCCCAGTTGAAATTGATTCATTGTCGCTAGGAAGTCTTTATCGGCATCTGGTAATTGCAAAGTTGTTTTTGCAAGGATGTTTAAAAGGTTATGCACCTTAGGAGGAAAATTTTCTTCATTGTCTTTTACCCAGTGTGCTTTCAATAATTTCTCTAAAACAAGATGAGCGAAAAATAAAGCATGTAAATAAGTCTTGGCTTTATACATAGTTTGAATTGCTGCCCAATCTTTGTCGGCAGTTTCAACCCAGTAAGTAATATGCTCTTGTTTAGTCAATGTACTATAATGTCAATACAAAAGTAGCTAAAATAAGGATTTCACCCGATTTATGCGGTTGTCAAACCTTATTCCTCATGCATAGGCCACTGCCTCGTATAAATATCGCTATGCAATTACATCCGGTAAGCCACTGTATGAAATTAGCGATTACCCCATTCGTTTAGTGGTGCTCCACATAAGCAGGTGTTTGCTCCACATTGTCCGGGCGTTTATGCTTCCACCTTCTGTGCGACCAAAGCCACGTTTCCGGCTGGGCTATAATGTCCTGCTCCAGGCGCTGGGTATATATAGCCGGTATCTCGCCTTCTGTATAGTCTTTGGGGTGTATGGCTAGTGTTTCGGCAAACATCTCGTAATAGCCTCTTTTTAATTTTTTCACGGTGGCGTATACCACAGGCAAGTCCATCTTTCGTGCTATTACCTCTACTCCTTTGAATACAGGTGTATCCTGGTGCAGGAAGTTTACCCAGTAGGCATTATCAGGCTTTGGTGTTTGGTCGGCTACAAATGCTGTTGCATTCAGGCCTGCTTTATGGGTAGCCATTTCGCGGTAAGTGTTTTTCATTGCTATCAGCCGGGTGCCGGCCCGTGAGCGCATCCTGTACATCAGGTCATCAAAATACTTATTGCTGATGGGGTGGTAGATAACATAAAGCTGGTGTGGTGATTGCAGGTTGAAGGCGCTACAGGCCCATTCCCAGTTGCCGAGGTGTCCCATCACCAGTAACACACTCTGGTTTTGGGCAGCATATTTACCGAATAGGGCCGCCGAAGCAGGATCTACCTTGCACCG
>CAIVKT010000713.1 GCA_903906615.1 uncultured Bacteroidota bacterium
AAATGGGGGTTGTACTGTAATAAATGATCAGGTAAAATTTCCCGGTTCGAAATCCCGGTAGCCGGCATACAGGCTGTATGTGACTTCGGTAGTGCTGTTGCCGAAAATTCAGTTTGGATGTTATGCCGTTACAAGATTTAATTGGGTTATCTAATGCTCCAATTTCCCCTCATTCATTAACATAAAATTAAGAAATTTTTTTAGTTGTGCAATAGCTATTTATAGCTATTTTTTTAAAAAAGCAATTATTATTGGAATATCAGGTAGTTGTCTGTAAAAAATACAGCATCTAATTCAGTAGTTCCGGATTCGGAAAACGCCGCACCTCTAACAAAGTAGAGATAACAGTTATTTTTTGTGTCCGGGAAACCTACAGTGACACTAAAAAATGGAGGGGCTCGTAACTTCTCCATTTTTTATTTGTATAAATGGCACTATTGGGCGCTACTTCTCCTCCATTTACTTCTTCAACGTAATGGTATGTCCATATTGTTTTGACAGTTCAATGTATTTCGACACTGAATCTAATGCTCCAGTTGCCCGTAGTGGTCCAAAAAATGAGTCGTTGGGCGTAGGTTCTACCTACGTCCTTGCCGGTGGCCGGTCTCCCGACCGGCGTGTGAGAACTACTACGACGTCTATGAAGAAATGGAGGAGCGAAAGGCACTCCAGGAGTACAAAGAGCGGGCTGCTCTACATAAATGACTTTTAACCCTTTCAGGGTTAGATACATTATTACATTGTACCGAGGGCTTCGCCCACGGCTATTATTATTAAGCCCTTTCTGGGCTTTAGGGATGGCATCATCATCATTACTCCTCATCATCCGTAGCCTGCATAGCAGGCGATACTTCTTTATTCGATTTCAATCCCAGCCCCTTTAGTTTCTGCGCCTGGCCCACCAGGTTGCCGCTGCCGGTCTTTAGCTGGCTCACGGCATTGTTGTATGCCGTTTGTGTGCGGGTTATGTGCCTGCCCATATCTTCTATGGTATCTACGAAGCCTACAAATTTTTCATACAGCAGCTCGCCGCGCTTCACTATCTCCAGCGCGTTCTTGCTTTGCATTTCGCGCTTCCACAGGTCGGCTATCAGCTTCAGGCAGGCTATGAGGTTGGTGGGGCTTATCAGCAATATGCGGCGGGCGTAGGCATAGGCCCACAGTTCCTGGTCGGCCTGTATGGCCACCATGTAGGCGGGCTCTATGGGTATGAACATCATGGTAAAGTCCAGCGCAGTTTCCAGGTTGTCGTACTTCTTGCCATGAAGGTCTTCTATATGCCCGCGTACCGATTTCATATGCTCGGCCAGGTAGGTGGCCTGCTCTTCGGTGGTATCTGCGGCGCAAAACCTGTCGTACCCCACCAGCGACACTTTGGAGTCTATGATCACCACCCGGTTATCGGGCAGGTGTACCAGCACATCGGGCCGCAGGCTGCGGCCCTCCTCGTCTTTTATGGTGGGTTGCACAAAGTATTCCCTATCCTTCACCAGTCCCGACCGCTGTAGTATGCTCTCTAATATCACCTCGCCCCAGTTACCCTGCTTCTTCGATTGCCCCTTCAGTGCCGATGCCAGGTTGTTGGCTTCTGCGCTCACAATATTCGTTTGTTCTATCAGTTCCTTCACCTTCTCCTCCAGCGAGAAGCGCTGCTTGGATTCCTTGTCATAGGTCTCTTCCACCTTCGTTTTGAATTTCTCTATGTTCTCGCCCAGCGGCTTCAGCAGCGCTTCTATATTGGCTTTGTTGGCAGCGGTAAATTTATCTGTCTTCTCCTCCAGTATCTGGTTGGCTATTTTTTCAAACTGGAATTGCGCTGTCTTTTGCAACTCTATGATCTCCTCCTTATGCGCTGCCAGCTTATCATTGAGCGCGTCATTTTTTGCAGCCAGGTCTGCACTTTTTTTATTTAGGGCGTTGTATTCCTCGGCCTTCAGTCTCAGCTCATTTTTTATCGCTGCTACTTCGCTTTCCAATGCGGTAATGGTTTCTTTCTGCGCCAGCGCTTTATCGTTCCATGCCTCGTTCTTTGCCTGCAGGTCGGCATTCCGCTTATTGGCTTCGTTATATTCATTGGTCTTTGCTTTTAGGTCTTCTTTCAGCGATTGTATTTCATCGGCATCTTTTGCGGATCGCTCCTGTGCTGCTTTCAGATTAGCCTCGTTTGCGGCATTGTACTTTTCGAGGTTGTGTATGTATTCTTTTTGCTGCTGCTCACTGGCAGCGTATTCCTGCACCTGCCTGTGCGCTTCTGTATCTCTTACTGCATTGGCGCTTACCAGGCTCTTTAGTTTTTCCTGCTCTATGCCCAGCTCGGTTTGCACTGCATTCAGTTGCGCATTCATTTTAGACCTTGTGACCAATACACCGATAAACCCGGCAGCTACCGCGCCCGTAAGCAACCCTATAAAAAGAAAGATAAGCTCCATGTTCCTGATTTTATTTTTGCACAAAAAGTGCTGATAGATAAAGGTATTTTTTTCTGCGCATACACACGCCTGCTTTATCCATAAACAATTGGGTAACGACTCCCGATAGCTATCGGGACTAACGACTATCTACTAATTACTAACAACTAAAGACTAACGACTAATTACTCCCGATAGCTATCGGGACTAACTACTATTTACTACTTTTGGAGTATGTTCTATTCATTCAAAGGGTTTATACCTGTGGTGCATCCGTCGTCGTTCGTGCACCCGCTGGCTGCCGTTACGGGCAATGTCATTATAGGCAGGGATGTGTATGTGGGACCCGGCGCTGCCATCCGTGGCGACTGGGGTGGCATAGTTATAGAAGACGGCTGTAATGTGCAGGAGAATTGCACCATACACATGTTTCCCGGCATCACTATTACGTTGAAGGAAGGGGCGCATATAGGGCATGGCGCTATAGTACATGGTGCGCACGTGGGCCGCAATGTGCTGGTGGGTATGAACTCCGTACTTATGGATGAAGCCGAAATAGGCGATGAGTGCATCATAGGCGCTATGAGCTTTGTACCCGCCAAAATGATCATACCCCGGCGCAGCCTGGTGGCAGGCAGCCCTGCCAAGATCATTAAAGAAGTAAGCGACGAAATGATCGCCTGGAAAACAAAGGGCACACGCCTGTACCAAATGCTGCCCAAAAACTGCCATGATAACCTCATTGAATGCCAGCCACTCGATGAGATCCCTGCAAACCGCCCCGCGCAGGAAAGCTTATATGCCACATGGGAGCAGGTGAAGAATGACTCTTTATAAATGGCTCAATGGCTTAATAGCTCAATTGCTCAATGCCCTTCGTGATAGTTGTAGTTGAATAGGAAATACTGCAATGATACTTTTATAAACTCTTGGTTAATAAAATTAAGAACGCCCCGCAAATTGCGGGGCGTTCTTAATAAATTTGAGACTGCTGATTAAGCGTTGTTAGCTTCTTCAGAGTGTACCAGTTCGTTTACGAACTTAGCCACAGCAGCGATACGCGCGTGGTTCAGTGCATAGTGGATGAACTTACCATCGCGCTCAGTGATCACGATGTTTGCACGGCGAAGTATAGCAAGATGCTGTGATGCAACAGACTGCTCCAAACGCAATTTCACGTAGATGTCTGTAACATTCATACGCTTATTTTCTTCGAGCAATTTCACGATCTGCTGACGCAGTTTGTGGTTGATAGCCCTTAAAGTCATAGCTGCATTTTTTACAGCTACGTAGTCTAATTTGATCTGTTCGCTAGAACCTTCACTTTTCCGAATGACCAGAGTGTTTGCTGATACCGTCGTTTCCATTAATTAAAATTTACGATGTTAATTGATTAAAAAAAGTTGATTGCTTACTATTGTTGCCCATCATTAATTTGTAACGGGAGTGCAAACATACTCATTTAAAGCGATATGAAACGACAAATATCTAAAAAAAAAGTTAAGGCTCCGTTAAAGTACGATATTTTTTATAAGACTTTACACGTAATGTACTGTTAAACAATCACTTATGGGTGTAAACTTGTTTCAAATAAAATGGCTCGGCAGCAGATAAATTTACATAACGCTTACAATTGTATTGCTCATTTGCATGCACAACCCACATCGGCACATCTATTTCCACGTTATTTTCTATCTGTAAATTTTTGACCATCAGTGGTTTGAGTACATCTTCATCAATATCGCCTACCATAAGAGCACTCTCCCTTTTTTCTATGAGCTGCTGTAGTTGGTCTTCCACTATATGCTGTGG
>CAIVKT010000714.1 GCA_903906615.1 uncultured Bacteroidota bacterium
CGTAGGCATCGAGTGGTCTAAAATGCGTGTTGGCGTAAGCTACGATGTTAACGTATCCAGTTTCACACCCGCTACCAGCGGTGCCGGCGCTTACGAAATATCACTCATCTACTTCGGCCGCATCAACAAGCACGAACGTAACCCCCAGTACAACTGGTCTTGCCCTAAATTATACTAATCAAACAGAACATATAAAATCAATAATGCCCGGCTCGCCGGGCATTATTAGTAAATAGTAACGTATATACACTATAGGTAGTGGCTGAGAACGCAGGCAAATTTCTGATGCTGAAGGAATAATGTAGTATATTTGTGCCTAATGGTAACAGGAGATCATACACAATGTCTTTATTGCTCCGCCAGGGTTCATTCCGTGCTTAATGTGTTGGACAACGAAAAACTGGCAGACCTGTCTACGCACAAATCGTGTTCCACCTACAAAAAAGGACAATATATATTTTCCGAGAACGGGATGCCTTATGGGCTCTTTTGTGTCAACAAGGGAAAGATAAAGTTAATTGCAACCGGTTTCGATGGGAAAGACCAGATACTTAGGCTGGCTAAAGAGGGCGATATCCTTGGCTACAGGGCCCTGATCTCTGGCGAACGTTACCATTGTTCCGCTATTGCACTTGAGGATTGTTCAATCTGTATAATAGACAAAAACTATTTTTACCAGTCTATACAAGACAATTTTCAACTACTTTTTGAGATAGTAAAAAAGATAAGTGGTGACTTGAAAACAGCAGAAGAACACATCATGTCCTTGTCTCAAAAGAACCTTCGCGAACGAATGGCTGAGGCGCTTCTGTTTTTGAAAGCCACATATGGATTTACTACCGATGGACAGACATTGAACGTAATGCTAAGCAGGGAGGAGATCGCAGACTATACCGGCACATCTACCGAAAGCGCCATACGCCAGTTATCGGAATTCAGCCACGACAAAATAATAGAACTAACCGGAAAAAAAATCAAGATCACAGATCTGCCAAAGCTGATAAAAACAGCCAATATCAATGACTAAATAAAACATGACAACTGTCATGTTTTTACCTTTTTTATATCATTTTCCCTTTCCTGAATGTGGCGCAATTTTGTACTTCTAAAAAGTAGAAAATGTGTCAACACGGAGATTCAACGAAGTCAATTATCGCGTGCCTGGTACAGGAATTATATCCGGCCATACAACATCAGTTCATACTCATCAGCTCTGCCAATGATGATGAGCAGATTGTGTCGGATGTATCCCGCGAATCGCTGTTTGAGCTGGTAAATGATCTTAAAAATGAATTCCAGTCACTTACCTCATATGAGAACAGGCTGGTCTTTCCATCAGTACTTAAAGCCTTTGACCGAAAGCTGGAACATACCGATACCGGAACAGCTAACATCGCGGAGTTACAACAGCTAACCCTTGGCAAAGAGCAGAAAATAGCACAGATCATCAGTGATCTTTGCCACGAAATTAACGAACTCCCCACCGGAACAGCCTCTGAAATACACAGGCTTGTCGACCTTTTCAACAATGACTTTACGGGACAAAGAATGAAATGGAATAAAATGATCCATGACAGGCTGAATAACTGTGCCTGCTTTATTCGTATGAATGATCATAATAAAATAGAAATCAATGCATAACGACCAACTCCAAAAAGAATTCAAACCCAAAGGTGCCATCGCATTTTTTGTGCTATTGCTCATACTCTGTGCCGGTCTTTGGTTTAGTTTGTATTATGTCATGCTTCAAAAACAGTAAAAAATGGATAAGATAGAACTAAGAGTAATGAAACTAACAGCGGGCATGCTTGCAATTTTTCTGCTGGCTCTGCTGTATGCGTCTTATGCCCGAAACGTGGGAATGCCTGCGTGTGTGCCATATTCCGGTGTCTTCAGCAAGCCCCATCTTCAGCAGATAGACAGCAACACATACGAGGCATTCTTTGTTGCTAAAATGTGGAGTTTCGAGCCCTCCGATGTCTACGTGCCCGCGGGCAGCGATGTTGATATCTACCTCACATCATCAGATGTTGTTCACGGTTTCAACATCAGCGAAAAAGCAGTGAACCTGATGGCTGTTCCAGGTGCTATCAATAAGAAAACTGTACACTTCGAAAAAGCCGGTATATACAAGATAGTATGCCACGAATACTGCGGCATAGGCCATCACAGTATGGAGGGGGAAATAATTGTCTACGATAAAACAAAATAGATCATGACCATAAGCAAATCACTCAAGAATATCCTGCTCATAGAGCTACTGCTGCCTACATTCCTTTTGCTCATCGGCGTTTACCATGGATTGATGCAGGTCATCTACCGGTCAGGTATGATCCATTCTCAAAAGGAACTGCATCTCGATTATTATCAGGGACTTACCCTTCATGGAGTCATCAATGCGGTAGTGCTCACTACCTTTTTTGCGGTGGCTTTTGGGCATGCCTGCATGTCTTTTTTCCTTGGTAAAGAACCGGGCAAGAAGGCATCCTGGCTGTCATTATGGATGATGGTTGCCGGTACCATAATGGCAGCATGGGCCATGCTCGCGGGGAAAGCCAGTGTACTTTATACTTTTTATGCACCACTTAAAGCACACCCATTATTTTACCTCGGCACATTGATCCTCGTTGTTGGTAGCTGGGTGGCGTTTTTCGACTGGGTTGTGCTGTACAAAAGATGGTGTAAGGAAAATCCGGGCAAGCCACTACCTCTGGCGATACTAGGTACACTGGTCAATTTCACAGTATGGTTTGTATGCACACTGGCTGTAGGGTATGAGATCATCGTATTGCTACTCCCCTGGTCTATGGGCTACACTACAGACATCAATATTCCCTTATCAAGAATGTTATTCTGGTTTTTCGGTCATGCCCTGGTTTATTTTTGGCTGCTACCGGCATATGTTATGTTCTACACCATGCTGCCAAAGCTTGCGGGCGGCAAATTGTACAGCGAGAATGCCGGCAGGCTTTCCTTCTTCCTCTTTCTTATACTTTCCATACCGGTAGGCGTGCACCATCAGTTTTCTGAGCCCGCCTTTACGCCCTCTACCAAACTGTTTCAGAGCATACTTACATTTGGTGTGGCTTTACCGAGTTTTATCACCGCATTTACTCTTGCCGCTTCTTTAGAATATGCCGCCTGGAAAAGAGGTGCCAGGGGGCTTTTTGGCTGGATGGCCAAATTGCCATACCTCGATAAGAATAATGGCCTTTTCGGATACCTGATATGTGGTATGATCCTTTTTATTTTCGGTGGACTCACGGGCATCATCAATTCGTCTTACACGCTCAATGCGATGGTGCACAATACAGCCTGGATGCCAGGCCACTTTCATATGACTGTCGCCGGGCCGGTTTTTTTAGCCATCATAGGCATGAGTATGCACATTATTTCTTCGATAACCGGAAAGGAAATAAAATTCAAAGGATTGTATACACTCACACCCTACCTCTGGATGTTTGGCATTCTTATTTTTTCATTTGGCCTGATGTGGGGTGGCCTGATTGGTGAACCCCGGCGCACAGACCTGGGGATGACTTACCTCAATCCTGATAGCCCTTTGTTCAGGTCTGATTGGGTAAAAACTACAGGAATGGCACTATTCGGAGGCATTATTATGACCATCGCCTTTATTTTTTACTTCACGTCTATCATGGGCACCATTCTAGGCAAGCGGGTAAAAGAAAGAGCTATAGAATTTCCTGTAGCTGAGCCTTTACATAACGAAAAACACATTGCCATCTTCCACACATTCAAACCATGGCTCGCTATTATGGCGGTTGTTATAGTGCTGGCTTATACACCGGCAATTGCCAACGCGTTAAAAAATACCGGGCGTGGCGCACCACCGTATAATCCAGACAGTGCAATACCTGTAACCATTAAAAATGAACTGAAATGAAAAGAAATATCTCGGCGTTTTTTGTGGCAACCATCATGCTACTCTCTATCTCATCATTTGCTGTTTTGCGTTATGTTGAGGAGCGCTCGACATCTTTACCATACTACGGCAATGCACAGATCGGTACAACATTATCAAACGCCCGAAAGAAGGGGATAGCGTCAATTCCTTATTTTTCTTTTACCAACCAGTATGGGAAAACCATAGACTATTCTTTTGTTGATCATAAAATATGGGTTGGCGATTTTTTCTTTACCCGCTGCGGTAGTGTTTGTCCCAAGATGAACAGCCATTTGCAAAGCGTACAGAAAGCATATGTCGGCAATAATGAAGTGAAGATGCTCTCCTTTACCTGCGACCCAGCCGTAGACACTCCACAAATGCTCAACAATTATGCTGATCGCTATACTACCGATCATACGCAATGGCAGTTTTTGACCGGACGTAAGCAGGATCTATACCGGTTTGCGCGCAAAGGATTAGGTATCGTAGCAACCGATGGTGATGGTGGTGCAGATGATTTTATCCATTCCCAAAACCTGGTACTGGTAGATGGGCAAGGCTTTGTGCGCGGATACTATGACGGGCTGGACGACCAATCCGTAAAACAGTTGATATTGGATATTAAAAAACTATTGTAAATTATGAAAAAAATGATTCTTGCCGTGGCATTATTGTATGCCATCAATGGTTTCGCACAAACTAATGCAGAAAATGGCAAAGCTATTTTTAGCACACGGTGTGCTTCCTGCCACAATGTAAAAGTGCAGGTGGTTGGCCCCGCACTCAGGGATGTGACCCAAAGACATACAGAGGCCTGGCTAATAAAATTTATTCATAGCTCGCAAACTTTGATAAAAAGTGGCGATACCCAGGCGGTGCGGCTCTTCAGTCAATACAACCAAGTGGTAATGCCAGACCATCCCGACCTGAAAGATGAAGATATTAAAAGTATCATGGCATACGTGGATTCCGAATCTGTAAACATTGCAAAAACGGCAAACTTGCATCCTCGCCCGCCTGAGCAAAAAGGTCCGGAAAGACCTGTACTGCTTAATGACTATTATACTCTATCGGCATATGCATTCTTCCTGGTTCTGCTGCTGCTCGGTATGAATGCGCTGATGAATGGAATAAATGCAAAGAATACATTCTACGCAAAAAAAGAGTAGCAACACCGCTTCTTTATTCATAAAAACGATGGCCCATCCTTTTCGGGACGGGCCATCTGAGCTATTGTTTTTTATCTTTCATTACGCATGTGCCTCTGCTGCTACATCCCTGCGGATCACGTTCAGTGCGCCACCGGCCTTGAACCATTCTATCTGCTGTTCGTTGTAGGTGTGGTTCACTTTTATCGAGTCGCGGGTGCCGTCTTTGTGGTTCAGCAACAGGGTCAGTGGCACATCAGCAGCAAAGTGCGTGAGGCCAATGATGTCGATGTTATCATCTTCCTGTATCTTATCGTAGTCTGCCTTATTATCAAAGGTGATGGCGA
>CAIVKT010000715.1 GCA_903906615.1 uncultured Bacteroidota bacterium
ACTGAGTTCACATTCATTTTCGCAAACGATCACATATAGCCAGGCATTTATTCATGACGTTGCTCCAACAAGCGGGCAATGCAATGCGTGGGTCACTTTCTGTAGTTCTCTTTTACCGGGGTATAAATATACCGGCTTTCAGTTGACGAGTACTGCAAGTGGTACGGTATATACATGTACAGATGCTGCTGTAGCAACAGCGATCGCGGCAGCTATGAGAACAGGTGTGGATACTACGCAAACTTCTGACGGGCATACCTGGTATGTAGGTACAGGTTGCGGGGCGGGTTGTGGCACAGTAAGTGTCGAGTTATCCGCAGATCAGGGTACATGTAATTGCGGGAATGATGTTTCCATCAGGCCACAAATAGATAATCTTAACTGGGGCGGAATTGGAGGAACCTGTAATGCCCCATCGCAAACGCTAACGGTTATTTTTACTTACCGGCCTTTAGTTTTTACCGGTGGCACTACATTGTCGGTTTGCCGCAACGAAGCAGCTACTTCAATAAATTCTTTGCTCACGACAAATGATACGACCAATACCTCTACTGTGACCTGGAGCATTGCTGCAAATCCTACACACGGTTCACTTTCGGGTTTTCCTGCATCGGCAACATCGGGAACAGGTATATCACCTACAGGCCTTAATTACACCCCTGCGACTGACTATGTGGGTAATGACACATTTTCGATAGGCGTTGCAGATGGCTATGGCAATACAGATACTACAACAATCTACGTAACAGTAAACGCATTGCCATCAGCAGTCTATTCTGCGCCGGGCCCTATTTGCTTAGGCAATGCGGCGACATTTGTAAGTGGCGCACCATTGTGCAGCGGCGAGGCACTGAATTTCAACGGAACAACAAGTGGCGCAACCGGCGCATTGCCAACAACGGCAACTGCTAATGTGACCCTGGAGGCCTGGGTGAAGTGGGATGGCGGCGGAAGCGGCAACCAGATGATAGCGCTTAACGGCAATTCTTCCACCTCGGGATACGGCATTTTTCAGAACGGCGGTGTAGTAAATGTAATTACGGGCGGTGTATCTACGATGACTTCTTCCTATACGCTTACTCCGGGTGTATGGACACATCTTGCAGCCGTTGCCGACGGATCGGATAACTGGACCTTGTACGTAAATGGTGTGCCTAATGTACTTTCTCCATCTACAGGAAACCCTAACACACCAACCGGAACTTTCAGCGTGGGTACCGACCAGGTTGGAATAGAAACATTCAGCGGTACAATAGATGAGGTAAAGGTATGGACTACAGCACGCACAAATACCCAGGTAACAGCAGATATGCTGGCCTGTAACACATCACCGCAGGCGAGGCTTGCAGGTTACTGGAAATTTGACGAAGGCACAGGAACAACAACTGCTGATGCCAGCGGCAACGGAAATACACTGACACTGACAAATACCACTTGGGTAGCTGCGACGGAATTGCTGAGTACCTACGCATGGAGCTTCGGTGACGGCACTCCTGTTTCTATGCTGAATAATGTGGCGCATACATATACAGCCACAGGCGTTTACTCCACATCACTGGTGGTTACCAGCGCACAGGGCTGCACGGCAACGAGCAGTGCAAATGTAGTGGTGAACCCTAACCCTAATGCAATTACAGGCGTAACAACAGTTTGCACGGGCCTAACCACTACGTTAAATGCAACACCCGTTGGCGGTACATGGAGCAGCAACAACACTGCACTGGGCAGCGTAGACGCGGCAACAGGCGTAGTTACCGGTACCGGTGCGGGCACACCAATGATCAGCTACGCGCTGATAACAGGATGTTATGTAACTACCAGCGTAACCGTTAACCAGACACCATCGCTTTCTACACCGCTTACATCAGCTATATGCGATAACACGGTATTTCATTATGTGCCTGCAAGCGCTACTGCTGGTACTACTTATAGCTGGAGCCGCGCGGCGGTGACCGGTGTGTCGCAAGGCGCAGCAAGCGGTATAGACAGCATGAATGAAACACTTACAGACACTACCGCTTTCCAGGTAGTAGTGACCTATAAGGACACACTGAAAAATACCAATGGCTGTATGAATATACAGGCAGTAACGGTAACAGTAAACCCTAACCCAACGTTGAGCAGTGTACTGAGCGCAACGCCAGTTTGCGACAGCGTACTATTTACATACCTGCCGGTAAGCCTTACTCCCGGTACTTCTTTTTACTGGACGCGCGATACTGTTGCCGGTATCACTAACGGATCGAACTTCGGGCCGGACAATGTAAGCGAAACATTAGTAAACAGCTCTACAGCGCCGGTGACCGTAAATTACCAGTACATACTATATGCTAACTCGTGTACCGATACACAAACAGTAAGCGTGGTGGTGAACCCGAAACCGATACTGACCAGCTCACTGACACCGCCTACTATCTGCGACAATACTTTATTTACTTATGCTTCTACAAGCGCTACTAATAACATCAGCTATTCTTGGAGCCGCGCAATGGTATACGGCATCAGCAATGCTGCTGCCAGCGGTGTAGATACAGTGATGGAAGTATTAAATGACACAACAAACCTTCCGGTAGCAGTTGTATATGTGGATACATTGTCTGCCAACGGCTGTACCAACTACCAATATGTAACAGTAACTGTGAACCCGCTGCCTACACTTACCAGCACACTCACTCCTGCTGCTATATGCGACAGTACTTTATTCTCTTATGCTTTTGCAGGCTCAGTGGCCGGTACTACCTATTCCTGGAGCCGTGCCGCAATAGCCGGCATCAGTAATGCTGCAGCAAGCGGCATAGACAGCATCAGCGAAGTGCTGACAGATACATCTGCCAATCCTGTGGCCGTGGTATATGTGGATACGCTTACCGCGTACGGTTGCAGCAACACTGAAAACATAACCGTAACAGTGAACCCCAAGCCAATGCTGAGCAGCCCGCTTACACAGGGCCTTTGCGATTCGCTGCGCTTTGACTACACGCCAACCAGCGCCACTACAGGTACTGCGTTTACGTGGACAAGGGCTTATGTGCTGGGCATAGACCTGGTAGCAGGCTCGGGTGTGAATGATCCATATGAATTCATCAGGAACAACACTAATGATAATTTGTCGGTGGTATATGTATACACGCTTACAGCCAACGGTTGCAGCAATACACAGAATGTAACAGTGGTATCGCACCCGGCACCTACACTTTCATCCGATCTTACTCCAACGGTGTGCAGCGGCTCTGATTTTTCTTATATACCCACAGGGTATGTGTTCGGCACTACGTTCAAGTGGCGAAGGAATATTGTTGCCGGCCTTTACCCTGCTACAGATACCGGAAGCTCCATGATCAACGAAACACTTACAGACAGCACATTTGCTGCTATCAATACTGTCTATTACTTCACACTGACTGCGAATGGCTGTGTGCATACAGAGAATGTAACACTTACTGTATTGCCAAAGCCTGATGTGCCGCAGATCACTACCTACCCGCCATCGGCGTTATGCAGCAACACGATGTACCAGAACTTCGGCACATCAATGACTCAACCCGCAGGACTGGAATATACATGGGTAGCGCAAAATGCGACCGTATGGGCTACAGGCCAGGGCCACCAGTATTGCTTGGTGAATTTCAACACAC
>CAIVKT010000716.1 GCA_903906615.1 uncultured Bacteroidota bacterium
ACCTTACCGACCGGCTGCTACCGCACGGCAACGATAACGATCAACCCGACGCCACCACTACCCGGCGGGCCGTCCGCCTTATGCGTAGGTGCACACATCACCCTCACCGAGAGTGGCGGCGGCACATGGCTGAGCGGCAGCACAGGCGTAGCCACGATAGGGGCTACCACAGGCAATATAACCGGCATGGCCACCGGTACCAGCAATATCACCTTTACCTCGGCAGCAGGCTGCCCGGTCACCACCACCATAACCGTCAGCTTATCGCCTACAGCCATCACCGGGCCTTCGGGCGTATGCGCAGGTGCAGCCATCACCCTTACAGATACCGTAGGCGGGGGCTTGTGGAGCACAGTATCTTCATCAGCATCAGTAGGCTCACTGAGCGGTATCGTATCCGGCAGCGGCAGCGGCAGCGCTATGATCACCTACTCACTGGGCAGCGGCTGTACCGTCACAAAATCAGTAACTGTCAGCGCGGCCCCCGCGGCCATCCTGGGCAGCACAACGATCTGTGTGGGTACGACCACCCCGCTCACCGATGCCACCACCGGTGGTACGTGGAGCATCACCCCCACTACCACAGGTACGATAAGCACCTCCGGTGTAGTGACGGGTATAGCGGCCGGCACAGCGTACGTCAACTACACCATAGGTTCGACCGGCTCACTACCTGGCTGCTCTGTCAATGATACAGTAACGGTCAACACAGCGCCCACCGTGATCGGAGGCCCGGCATCCGTATGCCAGGGCGCAACGATCATAGAAACGAACGGCACCGGCGGCGGTGCCTGGAGCACCACCAGCAGTAATATAAGCATGGGTTCGACAAGCTCACCATCGTGTACGATAACAGGCATTAATGCAGGGTCAGCTATCATCACCTATTCGATAGGGAGCTGTACAGTGAACCGTACCCTGCTCATCAACCCCTCAACCCCCATCACGGGCAGCACCGGGCTGTGCGTGCACAACACCACCATCCTTTCCGATGCGACCACCGGCGGCAGCTGGGCCATCACGCCCACTTCCACGGCTACGATCACCGGTTCAGGTACAGTAACCGGCGTATCCGCAGGCGCAGCCATTGTAACCTATACCACCACTGCAGGCTGCAAAACGACCACCACCGTGAACGTAAGCACAACGCCATCAGCAGTCACCGGGCTGTTGCATGTATGCGTGGATGGCACGATAACACTTACCGACAGCGCCGCAGGCGGCGTATGGAGCGATATAACTCCCGCGATCATCTTCTTAGGCAGCTCAGACGGGTTGGTGACCGGCCTTCACCCCGGCACACAACTGATCACCTACTCACTGGGCACCGGCTGCTCTGTGAACGTGACCGTAACGGTGGACACCCCGCCGGCAGCTATCTCCGGCACCATGAGCGTATGCCCCGGGCAGACCACATCGCTGTCGGATGTCACCCCCGGTGGCGGCTGGAGCAGCGGCACCCCCGGTACAGCAACGGTAGACAGCCGTGGCGTGGTAACAGGTATAGCCGCAGGCGTAGCCGCGATCAGCTACCTGCCGGTGAGCGGTTGCGCCGCCACAGCGAACATAACCGTGAACCCGCTGCCCAACAACATAACCGGCACAACAACAGTATGTGAAGGGATGACGACCACCCTTACCGACACAGCCACCGGTGGTACGTGGAGTACCGGCAGCAGCGCCACAGCGACAGTAGGCAGCGCCACAGGTGTGGTGACCGGCGGTACCGCGGGTACAGCCATCATTACCTACACCCTGCCCACGGGCTGTGCCATAGCCACCAGCGTATATGTGAACACCGCGCCTGTGGCGATCACCGGCG
>CAIVKT010000717.1 GCA_903906615.1 uncultured Bacteroidota bacterium
GGTCTGATAAGTTGACCGATGGATTTTTTTTGCCAAATTCCTGCATAATGTTATCTTTTTATGAAAAATTGAAACAGACGGCAAAATTAAAACATAATGCCGTAAAACGGTTATTAATTTTTCCACAAAACGGGGGTTATGAGGCAATAAAAAAGGCGTTAAGTTGCAATAAAGCAACCATTTATAAGCTATATTTTTCTCTTTGTTCTTTATAGTAAAATTCTTTTAGGTCTATGCCGGGAGGAATGGATGGCTGCTCCAGTTGCTCGATAAGGTCAATAATGTTTTTTCGTTTTGTAGGTTGCGCGAGTTTTTTAAAGAAAACGGTTACCAGTTCAGAAATGCTGGTATTGCGTTTTTGTGCAATTTTCTTGATGCTAACCAGCAATTGCTCATCTATGGTTAGATTTAAACGTGCTTTCATAATAGAAAGATACGCATATTTTTTAATCGTGCGCATGAATTGTCCGGTTCAGATAAGATCATTCCAGATGCAAGCTATTCCACCGTCACCATCTTCCTGTAAATATTTCCCTCTGATATGATTCTGACGATGTAGTTGCCTTGGACAAGACCTATAGTATTTACATTTATTTGCTGCCCGGAGCTGGTTTGGGAAATAAGTGTTGTGCCGGATAGGTCGGTGATGGTTATTTGTGCCGGGGAGTTTATTGGTGTCGTGGGTAATTCAATGATGAAGGAGCCTGTCGTAGGGTTTGGGTAAAGCAGAATATCTGTGCTGGCATTGCTGCCAATTGCGGGCACTGCGCTTACGGAGTCGCAATGGGCAATGGAGTATACAGTGATGGCGAAGGATGCCGTTGCGGTATCACATACATTGCTGATCATATACAGGATGGTATCAGTACCAGCAGACAGGCCGGTAACCAGCCCTGAACCTGTAACCGATGCGTGCGCGTTGGTTACGCCCCAGGTGCCACCCGTAATGGTGTTTGTAAGCGTAGTGGACTGGCCGGGACAAAGATGGGTAATGCCGGAGGTAGTACCCACGACCGGGGGGGCAACAATATCAACAATAACTATTGTAGTGGTAACAGCAATGCCATCAGTAACCTGTACGGTAAAGGTGTCCTGCCCGGTATAGCCGGTATTGGGTGTATAGATTGCTGTGGTGGGGTTAATGACACCGCCGGTAGAAGTGGCTGTATCAGCAACAGCCAGTGTACCATGCAGGGGAGCGGTCATCACGCTCCATATTTCGGTTTGGCCAGCATCAGAGTCTATTATGGCAAGGTAGAGGCCAATAGAATTGGCCCTGTCTTCGCAAACGGAGAACTCTTGTGTATGGTCAAGGAAGAAGGGTGGGTGGTTGGTATTGGTGGGTATGAAGCGCACACGGTTATTGGCATTGTCGCCTATGTACAGATTGCCGGCGGCATCAACGGCCACGCCTACGGGATTCCTTAATTCGGCAAATGTGGGCAGGCCGCCATCGCCGCTGAATCCGGATGTGCCTGTACCGGCAATGGTCACTATTCTGCCTGTGGCATCTACTTTGCGGATGCGGTTGTTATAGCTGTCGGCGATGTACAGGTTACCTGTGTTATCCACCGCAATGCCGAAGGGGAGATATAGCCCGGCGGAATCGGCTGGGCCGCCATCGCCATAAGGTGTATTGCTCCTGATGCTGTCCCCGGCTACATTGGTAACGATACCGAGGGGGGTGACCTTGCGAACTGTGCTGCGGAAATGGTCGGAAAAGAAAACATTGCCGCTGGTATCTACGGCTACATAGGCGGGGTAGAGGATGATGGTGGCTGTGGCAGAAGTGCTGTCGGCATACGAAGTGCCGCCCCCGGCTACAGTACTGATGATTCCCGAGGTGCTGATCTTGCGGATGCGGCCATTGCCGAAATCGGCGAAGTAAACATTACCGGTATCGTCGGTGGTGATGCCATACGGGTCGAATACCTGTGCGGCAGTGGCGGGGCCACCATCGCCCGAGAAAGCCGCCGTGCCATCGCCTGCGTAGGTGGTGATGATGCCTGTGGCATCTACTTTGCGAATTCGGTTATTGACCTGGTCGGCGATGTATAGATTCCCTGCTGCATCTACGGCCACAGAGCGGGGGGTGTTCAGCTCCGAAAGCGTGGCGGCTATGCCATCTGCGGTATAGCCCGCGGTGCCTGTGCCAGCCACAGTTGTGATGATGCCTGAGCCGTTTATCTTGCGGATGACGTTATTGGCCACATCGGCAAAATATACATTGCCTGCATGATCAACGGCAAGTCCCTGCGGCTGATCAAGGGTAGCGGTAGTGGCTGCGCTGCCATCACCAGTATAGCCTATAGTGCCGGTACCGGCAATGGTGGTAATGACCTGTGCTGGGGCTGCGTTCAAAAAGCAGCAGAGTATAATGGCTGAAAGGAGGAGTTTCATTTGGGACAATTTTTATGGTCAGAATAATTACAACTATTGGTTTGGCGAGACGGCCCTTGCTATCAAAGAAGCGACCTCATATAGGCCGTGTGATGTGGTAGGTTTTATCAGGAAGTCGTTTGCACCGAGTTCCAACGCTTTTTTCCTGTCTTCGGGTGAAGAAGAAGTTGTTAAAATAATGACCGGAATGTTATTATACATAGCCGATGCACGTACTTCTCTTAGGACATCCATGCCATGAACCTTTGGGATATTAAGATCCATAACTATAACATCGGGAAGTTGTGTATTTGTCTTGAGAAAAACTGAAGCCGTACCGCCGTTATTGATCACCTGCATCGTGTGCTCTATGTCGCTATTATTAAGTGCATCACGTAATAATTCCACATCATCCGCATCATCCTCAATCAGTAAAATATACAAGGAATTATTCATGGCTTAGTTTTTATAGCGAATTTATCAATTTCGGATGTTTTAATGAGGATTACAATGGCGGACAATAGTATAATCAAAGATACAAATAAAGCACTAAATATAGTAGGCATAGGAGCGTCGGCAGGCGGCCTTAAAGCTATACAGGACCTCTTTGATAATATGCGTTCGGATACAGGATTTGCATTTGTGATCGTACAGCATTTATCTCCCGATTATAAAAGCCTGATGGGGGAATTGCTGGCCAAGCACACGGCAATGCCGGTACATGAGGCCGGTGAAAATATGGAGGTGATGCCGGATAACGTATACCTGATCCCCAGCAAAAAGACCATGCGTGTGAAAAATGGCCGATTGGTGCTGGAGGACAAAA
>CAIVKT010000718.1 GCA_903906615.1 uncultured Bacteroidota bacterium
AAAGAATAAGGTGGCGGTGCTTTCGTAACCGATGCCAAAAATTATACATAAAATAGGGCGCAATTGATGTGCCCTATTTTATGTGGCGCATCTCCCAAACCGCATTATCTTTACATAGAATACTACAGCATGAAGAAGACAATACTGATAACAGGCGCAACCTCGGGTTTTGGAAAGGCTATTGCCACGCGCTTTGCAAAAGAAGGCTATGATGTGTGCATCACCGGCAGAAGGGAAGACAGGCTGGAAGAACTGGAACAGGAACTGGAAAAGCATGGCAGCAAGGTAGTGACCCTGGCATTTGATGTGCGCGATAAGGCGCAGGTGAAGGATGCGATAGACAACCTGAAACAACAGGTGCAGCGAATAGATATACTGGTAAACAATGCCGGCCTTGCAGCGGGTATGGCTACTATAGATGAAGGTGATACCGATGACTGGGATGCGATGATAGACACTAACCTGAAGGGCCTGCTATATGTGACCCGGCAGGTAGCCCCTATGATGCGCGAGCAGGCAGGCGGCCACATCATCAATATAGGCTCTACGGCAGGTAAGGTGGTGTATAAGAATGGCAATGTATACTGTGCTACCAAGTTTGCAGTGGATGCGCTGAACCAGGCCATGCGCATAGACCTGCTGCCGTATGGTATAAAGGTAACAGCCATACACCCCGGTATGGCCGAAACTGAATTTTCGCTGGTGCGTTTTAAAGGAGATGAGGAGCGTGCGAAAAATATTTATGCCGACATCAACCCGCTGCAGGCAGGTGATATAGCGGATATAGCCTGGTATTGCGCTTCATTGCCACCACATGTGTGTATCAACGATCTTACGGTTACCTGCCTCACACAGGCCAATAGCGTGTATTCGATAAAGGAGGGTGAGCGGGTGAAGAAGTGATTTTTATTTGAGTACGAAAGAATAAGTATTATAAATTAGTTTTTTAATGGAAATACCAGAAGAACAACAAACTGAATTACCGCAATGGCAGAAGGATGCGTTAGATGCAGAGTTGGAGGCTATTGAAACTAAGCCCGCTTATTTACAGAAGTGGGAAGACGTTAAAGAACTATTGCTGTCCTAGTTATCTTGACTTGCTTCACTCATTAAATAAAGAGTATCAGGGCTGAAGTCAAGAGGTGCCGCTACTATCGTTCCATCAAGCTCTCTCATCCTTGCGAGGCCATCCCATTTTAGTGTTGGATAATTGTCGAGCGTTGCTGTATTAAAAACTTTTGCATCTTTTAAGACAGGAAAATCCTCCAGTATGGATTCGAAATTTATTATCCTCTGCTCCTTATTATCAAATATCACTGTGATCGTGTAAGGCTGGATATTGATGATCGAATTGATATGGTGCATTGCTAATTATTTTAATGGTTCAATTCTTGAAATAATGCCGCTGTCTTTTAGCGATTCTTCATAGTTCTTCATTAACTCATCTTTATGAATTTCTGCCCAGGCTTGTACTAATCTCAAGGCTTTGCGTGGCAAAGTACCTTCTATTAATTCTCCGTCAATAATATTGATCTTTGCATGATA
>CAIVKT010000719.1 GCA_903906615.1 uncultured Bacteroidota bacterium
GATTATAGATCCTGATATGAGCAATAAACTATCCGACGCCTTCGGGGATATAGATATATACCTCTTCGACCAGTTGCTTAAGGGCAGATTCGATAACTGTAAAGACATTATAGACGTGGGTTGTGGCCATGGAAGAAACATTCATTATTTCCCTGAAAAATGGTTTTAATGTTTTTGGTATAGACCGCGATGCGGGAGCAGTAGCGGCTGTGCAGGCTATGGCTAAGGAACTGGCACCCCATATTCCTGCCGAAAATTTTGTTGTGGCAACGGCAGAGAACATACCATTCGCAGGAGCGACCTTCGACCTGGCCGTATGCAGCGCTTTGCTGCACTTTGCTGTAAGCAGGAATCATTTTGAGGCCATGCTGCAGTATTAAACGGCATTCTTTTCTTGCCGGTCAGCGCGGATGCAGCTATTCGATGGCATCCTTGAACAAATTATTATTCTATAACAATTATCGTAAACACATCTCTGAGCAGAAGCCATAAAAGACAAAAGCCCCTGCTTGCGCGGAGGCTTTGTTGGTTGCTGCAAGACCAGTAATTGCTTACTCTTTGCAGCCCCGAGGTTTGGCACCGTCACAAAGATAGTACAAATTATTGACCTGTGGAATTGTTTCCGAAAAACGAGGCAGAAAGCGAGGCCAGGCCGCCTACCAGCGCGCCTATCAGCACAGTAACGAAGATAAACAGCCCAAAGGCAGGCAAATGAAATAGCCCGGCCATGCGGGTAGAGAGAATGTGGTGATTAGCCCCATCGTGCCACAAGGCTGCTACCAGCCACAAAAGCCCCACACCAAAGAAGCCTGCCATGAATGATCTGCCGGGCTTATAGCCCATGAGCAGCGACACAAGAAAGGCAACTATAGCCATACTCCACCACGGCAGGAAATACTCCGCAATGGCAGAAAGAACAGCTATCAATATCACTCCTGCTAGGAACCGCATGTTATGGTTTTATCTTTAAAACGTAACTGATCGCATTATTTCTTTGGTCATTGGCATTGGGCAGGAACAGCAGGCGGTAGTACTTACCATCCACCCAGTGTTGCAGCATATCGTCGTAATGCGCACTACCGGGGTTGCCGGATTGCCCGCCGGGGTATACGCCATAAGCCTCTATCTCGTCTTTGCCCATCTGCACGATCATGCGCCACGATGGGCCATGATCGCCCTTAGCTGCATTAATTGTATTCCCCCATCCGCCTATCTTCAAATGATCGAATCCAAAAGGCGCAAGCTTAGCGAGGTGCTGTACCTTAGTATTTTTGATCGCATACCACTCCAGGTCTGTGCGACCGGTAGTAAAGAAACGCCCTATGCTGTCTATGGCTTGGTTATAGCTTTTAATTGCCAGCGCACCATAAAACTTATCGGCGGCAACACTGTCGCTATTGTTGTTGCCGGGCACTATGTGCGCCTGCATCAGTTGCATGATCCTTTCGGGTAGTGGCGTGTAGGCGTCTGGTACTTTATTGCCAACCATATCGTGCCACATATTTGCGGCAAAATAATACCACCACACCTGGTACATGGCAGCGGCATTGCTATTTGCTGATAATTTATAGTCCCAAGCTCTGAGTGCTGGCTGATAGCGATCAGATATACCGGACGTGTACTTCAGCATGATCGGCAATGTAGCGGATGCGAGAATAGAATACGTATCATTCTGCATCTTAAACATATCCTGCACAGTAGCCTTGTGCATACCACTCAATAGCTGATTGATGCGCCATGCACGCAGTTCCACAAAACTGCCATTGTACCAGTATGGATAGGTATCATCTGTTACCGATTCATTGGCCGATGCTATATAGCCTTGTGGCGGATCGAGCACATGCGGGTTCTCGCGCATGGGTATCAGTTGCCCCCAAAGTGTGCTGCTGTCGTAGCC
>CAIVKT010000720.1 GCA_903906615.1 uncultured Bacteroidota bacterium
GAAAAACATCAGCGATGTAAAGATCGTTGTCAGCGGCGCAGGCGCATCTGCTATTTCATGCTGCAAAATATACCTGGCGCTCGGTGCCAGGGTGGAAAACATATTTATGTTCGACAGCAAGGGGCTCATCATCAAAAGCCGCACCGACCTCGATGAATATAAACAGCAGTTCGTGCAAGACATGCCTGCGCAGGATCTGCATGAGGCCATGAAGGGCGCAGATGTCTTCATCGGCCTCTCTAAAGGCAATATCGTATCTCAGGATATGGTGAAGTCTATGGGGGCCAAGCCTATCGTATTCGCACTCGCCAACCCCGACCCCGAGATCACCTATGACGATGCACTCGCCGCCCGTCCCGATGTGATCATGGCAACCGGCCGCAGCGACTACCCCAACCAGGTAAATAATGTGCTGGGATTCCCTTACATCTTCCGTGGGGCACTTGATGTTCGTGCCAGCGCTATCAATGAAGAAATGAAACTGGCTGCCGTAAAAGCACTCGCCGGCCTCGCCAACGAGCCTGTGCCGGATCTGGTGAATGTAGCCTACAATAACAACACACTCAAATACGGCCCCGAATACATTATACCCAAGCCCCTCGACCCACGCCTCCTTGTAAGGGTATCTACCGCAGTGGCAAAGGCTGCTATAGACAGCGGTGTGGCACGTAAGATCATCACCGACTGGGATGCCTATGAGGCTGAGCTGAACAAGCGCCAGGGCATGGACGATAACCTCCTGCGCTTCATTACCTCCCGTGCCAAGCAAAACCCTAAACGCGTTGTCTTTGCCGAGGCAGAGAACATTAAGATACTCAAAGCCGCACAGATCACAAAAGATGATGGAGTGGCTATACCTATACTGCTGGGCAACGAAAAGAAGATACAGGCACTCATAGAAGAGAACAACATTCACCTCGAAGGTGTGGAGATCATAGACCCTATCAGCGAAAACCAGGAAGCCAAGCGTCATGAATTTGGCGAGTTGTTCTTCGACATCCGCAAACGCCGTGGCTACAACCTCTATGAGGCCCGCAAGGTAATGCGCGAACGCACCTACTTTGGCAGCATGATGGTACACACCGGTATGGCCGATGCCATGATCTCCGGCCTCACCCGTAAGTACACCGATACCATACGCCCCGCATTAGAGATCATAGGTATGGCCGAAGGCACCCGCCGAGTGGCAGGCATGTACATCATGCTCACTAAAAAGGGCCCGCTATTCTTTGCCGATACAACGCTCAACTTCAACCCCACCGAAGACGAACTGGTGGATATAACCCTGCTCACCGCCGATGTGGTCAACAGGCTGAATATTAAGCCACGTGTCGCTATGCTCTCCTACTCCAACTTCGGCAGCAGCCCATCGCCCGAGGCCACCACTGTGCGCAACGCAGTAGACCGCATCAAAAAATTGCGCCCCGATATGGTCATTGATGGGGAAGTGCAGGCTGGCGTAGCCTTCAACAAAGAGTTGCTGAAAGAAAACTATCCGTTCTCCGACCTGGTCAATGAATCGCCCAACATACTCATATTCCCCAACCTTGCCGCCGGCAACATTGCCTATCACCTCTTGCAGGAAGTGGGCGGAGCCGAAGCCGTAGGCCCTATATTACTGGGCATGGGCAAGCCGGTTTATGTACTGCAATTAGGCAGCAGCGTTAGGCAGATCGTCAACATTATCGCACTATCAGTAGTAGAAGCCCAGGTACGTGGAGAGAGCAAACAAGCTGAAAATCACTAGACCCGCAGTTGCCCCGGCCTTTAGGCCGGGGTTACATACAAATATGATCGGCTTTAGCCGAAATAAACAATCAGGGCTAATTACGCCCTGATACCATAATAAAACAACCGAATGAAAATAGCCATCATTGGTGCAGGTGCCGCAGGCTGCTTTGCCGCTGCTAATATATCCCATACACAAGGGGTAGAAGTGGCCATATTCGAGAAGACGGCCAAGGTGCTGCAAAAGGTAAAAGTATCCGGTGGTGGCCGCTGCAATGTCACCCACGAATGCTTCGATGTACCGGAGCTCATCACCCGCTACCCGCGGGGCAAACAGCTACTCAAAAGGTCGCTTCACAAATTCGGCCCGGCACAAACCATCGAGTGGTTCGAGAAAAGAGGCGTAAAATTAAAGACCGAAACCGATGGCCGTATGTTCCCCATCACCGATGACTCGCAAACCATCATAGATGCTATATGGCAGGAGATGATGCGCCGGCAGGTGCAGATGTTTTACCACAAGGTGGTCAGCTCCATAGAAAAGTTGCCCTCCGGTATGCTTTGCATTCAGTTTGCAGATACATCTGTATACCATGCCGATAAAGTCCTTATAGCCACCGGCGGCTTCCCCAAGCTGGAACAATACAAATGGATACAATCGCTCGGCCATACCATACAGCCTCCTGTGCCTTCCCTATTTACCTTCAACCTGCCCAAGCATCCCATCACCGAATTGATGGGCGTAAGCGTGCCTATAGCTACCGTAAAGATCGCAGGCACAAAGATCGCACAAACAGGCCCGGTACTCATCACCCATTGGGGCATGAGTGGCCCTGCTGTCTTGCGTACATCTGCTATTGCCGCCCGAGAGCTGGCCGACCGCAACTACGAATTCAATGCCGTTATCAATTGGCTCAATGATGCCAATGACGATACTATGTTCCACATGCTGGCACAGCTCAGAAGGGAGCAGGGTAAGCAACTGGTACAAAACAAAAACCCCTTCGACCTGCCCCGCAGGCTATGGGAATACCAGCTACAGCAGTGCGGTATCACCGATACCATGCGCTGGGGCGACCTCCCTGCCGCCGCGCAGAACAAGCTCACCGAGCACCTGCTCCGCGATACCTATGCCATCAAAGGCAAAACAACATTTAAGGAAGAATTTGTAACCTGCGGCGGGGTCACCATTTCCGAGATAGACCCGCAAACCCTCCAAAGCCGTATCTTACCCGGCCTCTACTTTGCCGGCGAGATACTCGATGTGGATGGCATCACCGGTGGCTACAATTTCCAGCACGCCTGGAGCAGTGCCTGGATAGCAGCACAAAATATGATCAGTACTACAGAAGGGACGTGAGACAGGAAATAAGTAACTCCCCGCCTGCTAAGGAGGGGACAGACTGAAAATAATAGCGAAGCAGTTATTTTCAGGCAGGGGTGGTAACACTCGCGTGGTAAGTAACGACATGAACAGAAAAACACAACCATTCATTACTTTCGCATAATAAAAAACACAACTTTTAGATTTTAACTTTTCACTTTTGACTTAATGAACATAGCACTCATAGGATACGGCAAAATGGGCCACGCCATAGAGCAGGCAGCCACAAAGCGCGGACACAACATCGTACTGCGCATCACCTCGGCCAACAAACACGAAATGGAAGAAGCCCATCTAAAACAAGCCGATGTAGCTATAGAATTCACTAACCCCGATGCGGCTAAAGACAACGTCACCCAATGCTTCAACGCAGGCATCAGCGTAGTATGCGGCACCACCGGCTGGAACGAACAGGTACCCGAAGCGCAGGCCATAGCGCAACAGAATAACGTTGCCTTCCTCCAGGCATCCAACTTCAGCATAGGGGTCAATATCTTCTTCGAAGTGAACAAACTACTGGCATCCCTGATGAACGGCCATGATGAATATAATGTGACGGTAGAAGAGACCCACCACACCCAGAAGAAAGATGCCCCCAGCGGCACCGCCATCACCCTCGCCGAGCAGATCATTCAAAATATCAGCAGCAAAAAGATCTGGTCACTTGGCCAGCACAGCGAAGAAGATATATTGCCTATAATCGCTCATCGCATCGAAAATGTGCCCGGCACACACAACATACGCTACTCCTCGCCCATAGACGATATCGAGATCATCCACACCGCCCACAACCGCGATGGCTTTGCCCTCGGTGCAGTACTCGCCGCGGAATACATCGCTGGCAAGCAAGGCACCTTCACTATGAAAGATGTGCTGGGTATAAAATAATAAACATTAATTATTACATTTGATAAACAAACTACGCTATGAAAAAACTGATTCCGTTTGCCATATTGTCTGTCCTCATTTTCGCAGCTTCCTGCGGACTGAAAGAACAAAAAAAGATCGACATGACACAAGTCGCTCAGATTGAAGACAGCATACTACAAGCGCAAATAGTGCCGTCAACAACTGCTATTCATATTTATCAGGATAATGATTTCACCAATGCTTATATCATTATAAAAAATGACGCCCTCTATAAAGGCAAAGACAATAGTAAAATACAACAGGCTGCTGTACGCACAGGGGTAATGCTGTGTCATGTTCTCGGCCCCGATATGACTGTTTCAAAAGCATCTTTGGTCATTTCTATAAATGACCGAAATGAAGACAAGGTACCCGATGACGGAATCACCGCCGACATGAAAATAGACAGCCTGAAAAAAGTATTATTCCCTGCGAAATGATCAGTTCAGACACAATAAAATGTTTTCGCTTTGTCATCCCGAAGGTACGAGGGATCTGCACGCCCGCCCTTGTTGGTGTTCCTCACCAACGCCCTCGCGCAGGACAGATAATGAGTAACTCCCCCGCCTGATAGTCAGCTTGTAACATTAATAGTGTTGGGCTCGTTCAAAAACCCGCACAAAACCCAAGGATGGAAAAATAAAAAATCGTTTTAACCCTATACCATCTCCAGTATCATATTCCCATCTAAGTTGATCTTTGTGTGCAGCCGCTTCGCAAAGTCCAGTGTGATCGGTCTCTTTTTATTTAAAACTTCGCTTAGTGTAGAATTCCCTACCCCGAGAAACACTGCAAGCCGCTGTTTAGTAAGGTGGTTCTCCTTCATATAGGCTTCTAATATCGTCGTCAGGTCATGCTTTACAGGCATAGGGAAATGGATATTTTCATAACGGCTTACCATTTTTGAAAGCTGCTCCAATTTATCATCTTCTTCTGCGGTAAGATTATCGAACCCTTTTGCAAGATAAGTTTCGATCTCAGCCATTGTCAGATGATACTCCCTGCGCGTCTTTATTTGTTTCATAAAACAATGTTTATATCGTTTTTATCAATCCCTTCCTGCAAATCTGATCATATTGGTTGTGCGTACCTATAAACCTGATATAAAGTGTCCTTTTCTTGAAATGTATCATTGCTACAAGACGATAATCGTTACCTCCTATATCAAAGACATACCGGTCATTTCCAATAAAATCAGTGGCATTGAAACTCTTCTTTACTTCGTTAAAACTCTCCCAGTCAGCAGCAATCACAAGTTTGTACCACCTGTTTAATGGACCAGCCGACAATGGGTACTCTTTCGCAAATTCATTGATTATTCGCTGTGAAATAATAACCATCGCCGCATTTTTACAAAATTAGAAAAATTTCTGCATATCAGAAATTATATTTCCTGCCCCACGCCCGCCGTTGTTGGTGTTCCTCACCAACAATGGCGAACAGATGACATCACACAACCAAACATCTCCCTTTTGAGGGTAGGGGTTGTACTTGCGATGGGAAACTCCCCTCCTTTGTTCAAAGAGGGGTCGCGGGAAAAGCTTCCAAGCCTTTACAAGCGGGGGCGGTTATACTCGCTTCCTGCCCTTGCTGGTGTCCACACCAACAACCTCGCGCAGGGCAGACAACTCAACCGAACGCCACGATCAACACCATTGAGTCATCGAGCAATTAAGCAATTGAGCCATTACTTCAAATTCTCATCAAAGTAATTACTGATCTTCTGCATCAAATGAGCCCTGTCCTTCCCGCGCACATTATGTTCATAGCCGGGGTACACAAAGTAATCCACCTGCACATTCTCATCCACGCTTTTTTTCAAAAAGTCTATGCTGTGCTGCCACACCACCGTGTTGTCATTAGTGCCGTGTATCAGCATCAGCTTGCCTTTCAGGGCCTTCACCTTATCCAGCAGGTTCGCATTTTCATAGCCTTCGGGGTTCTCATCCGGGGTGTCCATGTAGCGCTCAGTGTACATTACCTCGTACATCTTCCAGTCCATCACAGGGCCCCCTGCTACAGCACATTTAAATACCCCAGGGTGCTTTAGCATAATGTTCGTGGTCATAAATCCGCCAAAGCTCCAGCCATGTATGCCCATCCTCGCCGTGTCCACATACGGTAGCGATTTTAAGTAATCCACTCCCTTCATCTGGTCGGCCATTTCTGCATCGCCCAGGTTCCTGAAGGTAGCCTGCTCAAACGCCTTGCCCCTGTTCCAGCTACCGCGCCCGTCCATCGTAAAGACTACATACCCATGCTGCGCCATATATTCATACCATAGGTTGCCACTCTCCGGGAAGGAGTTATGTATCAACTGTACATTAGGGCCGTTGTAGAGGTATACGATCAAGGGATATTTTTGAGTCTTGTCAAAATGCGTAGGCAGTATCAGCTTGCCATATAGCGGTGTTACGCCATCTGCCGCCTTTATCGTGATGTCCTTTACCTCCGGGCGATCGTAATCAGCAAGCGTATTAGCCGCTTTGATCAGTTCATGCGAGTAGCTGCCGTCCGTTGCGCGCACAACCGTATTCCTGGGCGTACCCGCACCGCTATAAATGTCCAGCACATACTTACCATCTTCGCTGCACAGCGCGCTGTGCATACCCGCGCCCTTGTCTATGCGCTTCATATCGCCATTGCGCAGGTTCACCGAATAAATATGCTTCTCCAGCGGCGATTCCTTTGCCGCAGTAATGATCACCTTACTATCTTCCTGATCAAATCCCGCAATTTCATTCACTACCCAGTTACCCTTCGTCAGTTGGCGTATGAGTTTACCATTGGTCTTGTACAGGTATAGATGCTCATAACCATCACGCTCACTCCACCATATGAATTCATCATTATGCCCCGGCACAAAGGTCAAAGAGTGGGTAGGGTGTACATACTTAGGGTCTGTCTCTTCAAACAGCGTAGCCACTTTCGCTCCCGTATGCGCGTCATACTTGTTCAGCCATAGATGGTCCTGTCCCCTGTTCAGTATCGCCAGGTATATGTATTGTTCATCAGGGCTCCACGTCACGCAGGTCAGGTAGTGGTCTTTATTCTTCGTGCCTGTTTGCAGGGTCACCGTCTTGCCGCTGGCCGGGTCATACACGCAAAGTGTCACCTCGTGCGATGCGCCTCCGGCCATGGGGTACTTTATAATATCGGTGGTTGCCGGTGTTTCATCCCATTTAATGATCGGGTAATCCTTCACCATCGTCTGGTCCATGCGGTAGTAGGCCAGGTACGTTCCCTTCGGCGAAAAGAATATCCCATGGTCTATCCCGAATTCATCCCTGTGTACCGATTGCCCGCACACCACATTCTTATCGCCTTCAGCAGTCACTGCTACTGCGCCCTTTGCCTTGCTCCAATACCAAAGGTTATTGTCTATGGTATAGGCTACCTCCTTGCTTTTATCTACGGTTATATGGTCAGCCTTCTCCGGCAGCGATGCCAGTATTTTCCATTTAAACTCACCGAGTATTGCATCATTGTTTTTATTTCCGATTAGTACATCCTTTCCGTTCACAAAGTACACTTCATCCCGGTTCAACCATTTGATAGCCGGTATCCCTGCTACCTTTTCGGGGTATTCGCCCTGGCTGTTAATATAGGTCGGGCGCCCGTAATTGGCGCTGTAGTCGTTTGCATCAAAGTCCAGCATCGCCCACACATCTTTCCCATCCTTCTTTTCTGTCTGCCAAAGATTGTCCGTACCCGGCTGCCAACTGGCGTTCTTTATGCTTTGCGGTGCCAGCGTAGTGCTCATGCCGTTAGTAGCCTCCATAATGGTGAATTGCTTCTTCTGCGCCCACACCCCGCTGCACGATGCCACTACGAGCGCTATGGTCAACACTATTTTCCTGTTCTGCTGTATCATCATCTGTTGTTTTGAAAAGATAAGTGAGGTACATGATAAAAGCCGCCAAACAGGCGGCTTTTAAATATGGAGTTATCGGTATCCCGAAAGATTTAAGAATTAAAGCTGATCATAGATCGGCGCGTCTGTGTTCCTGTAGATACCATAGTACTGGTATGTTTTACTGTGGTAGCCTTTCTTCAGGTACACATCAGTATCACCTTCTTCAGGTATAGTTACCCATGAGTGCCTTTTGTTCAGCAACCAGCGGTATACACATACTGTGTTGGCGCCACGGCGCGTAAGCGCGTAAAACTGCAGGTGCTTCTGCGTATAGCCGTTCTTCAGCATCTGGTCATCTGTAAATTCGTCTTCGCATACGCTGATGTGCGCGCGGCTTACCGGGTTGTACCAGCCATTCACTGCTACACGGCCCGGACCGGGTGTACGATATTCCCAAAACAAAAGGGTCTTGTCGTTCCAGCCCCAGTTGATGAGCTGACCGTCCTGGTACTCGCCATCGGCTATCGTTACAAATTGCTGATCTTCGGGTATGAACCAGCGAAATACACGCACCAGGTCTTCCTGGGCATATGTTTTGTTGCTAATTAAAAGCGCTACCAATACTGTTGTGACTAAGAGGATGGTTCTTTTCATATTTGATCTGATTTCTAAATCGCACCCAAAATACATAAAAATTTCCTTGCCCTGCAAATTATTACTTCATATTTTTTTTTTAGCCTCTCATCTTCAATTATTTATTCTTGTTAAAATGCCCTGTTTACTGTAGCTTTGATGCCCTTTATCCGCCATCATGGCAGTTAAAAAAAGATTGCATGGCTTTTGATATGTACTATACTATACTACTCTAAAAGCCTGATTTAAAAATTATTATCTTTACTTATTTAATAAATACTCAATGATTGGTTTTCTTTCTAAAATATTTGGTGGCAGCAAGGCTGATAAAGATGTAAAGAGGATTCAACCCCTCGTAACAGAGATCAACAACCACTATGCCGCACTACAATCGTTATCCAACGATGAGGTACGCGGCAAAACACAGGAGTTCCGCAACCGCATTGCACAGCACCTTACAGATATAGATAAGCAGATAGCCGATAAAAAGGCCGAAGCAGAAACAGAAGTAGCTGTCGAAGACATCCAGTCGCGCGAGGCCATCTATAATGAAGTAGATAAGCTTATCAAAAAACGCGATGAACAAATAGAAGTAATCCTCCGCGAAATACTCCCCGAGGCTTTCGCCGTAGTTAAAGAAACCGCCCGCCGTTTTAAAGAAAACACAGAGCTGGTTTCCCTCGCTACCGACCTGGATAGGGAACTCGCCGCTGAGAAAGACAACATCCGCATAGAAGGCGATAAAGCCATCTACAAAAATACATGGCAGGCCGCAGGCAACACCGTTACCTGGAACATGCTCCACTACGATGTGCAGCTCATAGGTGGCATAGTATTGCACGAAGGCAAAATAGCCGAAATGGCTACGGGTGAAGGTAAAACACTCGTATCTACCCTGCCCGCTTACCTCAATGCCCTTGCCGGCGAAGGCGTGCATATCGTAACGGTGAATGACTACCTCGCCCGCCGCGACCAGGAATGGAACGGCCCTATTTTCGAATGGCTGGGACTGCGCACAGATTGTATAGACAAGCACGAACCCAACTCCTTCGAGCGCCGGCAGGCATACCTTGCCGACATCACTTACGGCACCAACAATGAATTTGGTTTCGATTACCTCCGCGATAACATGGTTCACAACCCCAACGAAATGGTGCAGCGCAAGCACCACTTTGCTATGGTGGATGAAGTGGATAGTGTACTCGTGGATGATGCCCGTACCCCGCTCATCATTTCAGGCCCTATACCCAAGGGTGATGAACAACAGTTTCATGCGCTTAAACCACGTATAGAAAGGCTGCTCGAAGCACAAAGGAGAATAACCAACCAAAGCCTTACCGAAGCCAAAAAGCTCATTGCCGATGGCAAGACCGATAAGGACACAGGCGGCCTCCATTTATACCGTGCCGTGCGCGGCCTGCCTAAGAACAGCGCCCTCATCAAATTCCTCAGCGAAGAAGGCAACAGGCAGATACTCCAGAAAGCAGAGAATTACTTCATTGGCGAGCAGCAGCGCAATATGCCCAAGGTAGACAGCGAACTGTACTTTTCCATTGATGAAAAGAATAACAGCGTTGACCTTACAGAGAAAGGCATCGCCCTCATCACCGGCTCCGGCGAAGATCCTAATTTCTTCATACTGCCCGATATAGGCACCGAATTGGCCGACATAGAAAAGTCTGAGTTATCCGCCGAAGAGAAAGTGCAGCGCAAAGATGCTATGCTACAGGATTACGCCATCAAGGCCGATCGTATACACTCCGTGCAGCAACTTCTCAAAGCATACACGCTCTTCGATAAAGACATTGAGTATGTGGTAATGGAGGGTAAAGTAAAGATAGTAGATGAGCAGACAGGCCGTATCCTCGAAGGCCGCCGCTACAGCGACGGGCTGCACCAGGCCATTGAAGCCAAAGAAAATGTGCAGGTAGAAGCCGCAACACAAACATTCGCAACAGTTACTTTACAGAACTACTTCCGTATGTTCCACAAGCTGTGCGGCATGACGGGTACTGCCGAAACAGAAGCCGGCGAGTTCTGGGAGATCTACAAACTGGATGTAGTGACCATACCTACCAACGTAAGCATCATACGCAAAGACCAGCAAGACCTGGTGTACAAAACCAAGCGCGAAAAATATAAAGCCGTTATAGACGAGATCGAAGCACTTCGCGCCATTGGCCGCCCTGTGCTGGTGGGTACTACATCGGTAGAAGTATCCGAATTGCTCAGCCGTATGCTGCAGCAGAAGAAAACACCGCACAACGTACTTAATGCCAAGCAGAACGCGCGTGAAGCGCAGATAGTAGCAGAAGCAGGGCTCTCAGGCGCCATTACCATTGCCACCAACATGGCAGGCCGTGGTACCGACATCAAGCTGGGGCCTGGCGTGAAGGAAGCAGGTGGCCTCGCCATCATAGGCACCGAGCGCCACGAGAGCCGCCGGGTAGACCGCCAGTTGCGTGGCCGCGCAGGCCGCCAGGGCGACCCGGGTTCTTCACAGTTCTTCGTATCACTGGAAGATGAGCTGATGCGCCTCTTCGGTTCTGAGCGTATCGCATCGCTCATGGATAAGATGGGCCATAAAGACGGCGAAGTATTGCAGCACAACATGATCTCTAAATCTATAGAGCGCGCGCAGCGCAAAGTGGAAGAGAACAACTTTGGCATGCGTAAAAACCTGCTGGAGTATGATGATGTGATGAACGCACAGCGCGATGTCATTTACAAACGCCGTAGCCACGCATTGTTTGGCGATCGCCTCTCTATAGACCTGGACAACGCTATGTATTCCGTAGCCCTTGGCTTCGCGGAGCAGTTCGTTGCAGACAGGGATGCCGATGCCTTTAAGATTGAAGTGATGAAGCACCTGATCGTAGAGCCGGAGCTTACACCCGATCAGATCGCCAAGCCGGATGCCAACGTCATAGCAGAGCAACTGTACCACCAGGTAAAGGAACACTACAACCGCAAGACGGAGTTCATGCGCGAGCAGATGCACCCTACCCTCACACAGATACTCAACGACAATGGCGACCGCATAGATAATATCATAGTTCCGTTCACCGATGGCATACGTGGCATGCAGGTATATGTGCAACTGAAAGAAGCCGTCGCACAGGGCGCATACCCGGTGATACAGTCACTCGAAAAGAACATCACCCTCGGCATCATAGATGATTCATGGAAGAACCACCTGCGTGCTATGGACGATCTGCGCCAATCGGTACGCATGGCCTCTTACGAGCAGAAAGATCCGTTATTGATCTATAAGTTCGAAGCATTCAAGCTCTTTAAAGAAATGATGCTGGAAACCAACCGCAATATCATCTCCTTCCTGCTGCGCGCCGGCATACCGGTACAGGATGCACCGCCACAAGCCGCCCGCCGACCAGAGCCAGCTACCGACATGAGCAAAATGCGCACGAACAAGGCAGAAGTAGATGCCCGCGGACAAGCCTACGCAGCCGATGAAGAAGACTACTATACCGAAACGCCCGATGCACCGCC
>CAIVKT010000721.1 GCA_903906615.1 uncultured Bacteroidota bacterium
GGAAGGGCCTATTGGAACTTACCTATGCGTAACGCGCCCCTAAACGAGGCTGCCGATTGCAAATCGGCTCTATTTATAGTACCGGATGCCCTTCGGAACATCCGGCACAACGTGGCCTTTAACAGCAACAATAGATATAGCACACTTTAAAAAAGGTGCTATATCTATTTTATAAAACACCCCATAGATTTTTCGTCTTGGGTCGGATTCCTTTATAAGCGACCTTTGTGCTATTAAAGGGTATTTTATCCTGCAATAGCCATTTCAGCTATGTGCTTTGTGAACTTGGTGAGAAACTTGGTGGCCTTTGTGTTAAACCTTCACTCACGCAAAAAATCTGCGCTCCTTGCGGAACCTTTGCGACTCCGCGTTAAAAAATTTGCTATGTCCCAAATGGGACATCCAATGGGACATCTGAAAATTTAAATACGAACAAAACCCTTACCCACAGTCACTTACATAAAAAATCATAATCAGAATTACCAACAAAAAAAGTTTTCAGCGCATGGGACATGACACCTGGCTCTTTACCATGAGTAGACTCGGCAGGACAAAAGTGTAAAATTCTCTATTCTTTAATTCTGCAAATTACTGATTCAGATAATTGGGTGTGCGCAACGATCTTGCACAAGTGAGCAAAAATCTAGCAAAAGTTGAGCAACTTTATTGCTCATTTCAACTTCAACTCGTTGATTATCAACAATCCCAATAGCTATCGGGTGAGCAACAACCCTTCAAAAAATAAACCCGAAGTTGCGTGCAATAAACCGGATTATAATCGTACCAAACAAACTTTCTACTTTCTACTTATGACTTGCTACTTTAAAAGACACAATAAACAATATCTATACCCGCATAACCCCATTCCCACCACATTATCTTAATTTTGTACCCTATTAACCTAAAGACGTAACAGCTTTCTACTTTCTACTAAAGACTTTCTACTACCATGGACATCCAGCAATTATACACCAACTGCCTCAGCGAAGCAGCATACTTTATAGCCAGCGACGGCGAGGCCGCAGTCATTGACCCCCTGCGCGATGTGGATACATACATCAAAATGGCCGAAGAAAAAGGCGTGAAGATCAAGTACATCTTCGAGACCCATTTCCATGCCGACTTCGTTAGCGGCCATGTGGAGCTCGCCGCCAAAACAGGCGCACCCATCATCTACGGCCCCGATACACAGGCGGGCTTCAAAGTGCATGTGGCTGCCGATGGCGAAGAATTTATGGTAGGCAAGCTGAAGATAAAAGCGCTGCATACCCCCGGCCATACGCTCGAAAGCACCTGCTACCTGCTGCACAACGAGGAAGGTGAGCCGTATTGCATCTTCACCGGCGATACCTTGTTTGTAGGCGATGTGGGCCGCCCCGATCTGTTCAGTGGCAACCTCTCCAAAGAAGACCTGGCCGGTATGATGTACGAAAGCCTGCGCGATAAAATAAAGCCCCTCAACGACAACATCATCGTTTATCCCGCGCATGGCCCCGGCTCATCCTGCGGCAAAAACCTCGGCCCCGATACCTTCAGCACCATAGGCGCGCAAAAAGCAACCAACTATGCCCTGCAGGATATGACCGCCGTTGAGTTCATCAAAACCGTTACCAGCGGCCTCTCCGAGCCACCGGTATACTTCCCCGTCAATGCACGCATCAACAAAGAAGGCACAGATAGCCTCGATAGTGTTTTTGAGAAAGGATTGAAACCATTGACAGTAAATGACTTCAAAAAGCTGGCCGAAGACGGTGCCTGGATACTCGATACCCGCCACGAAACCATCTTCACACAAGGCTTTGTACCTGATTCCATAAGCATCGGCCTCAATGGCCGCTTTGCCGAGTTTGCCGGCATCATCATCCCCGAAGGGCAATCGCTGGTGTTGGTTACCGAAGAAGGCAAAGAAAAAGAAACCATCACCCGCCTCGCCCGCGTGGGTATAGACAATGTACTGGGCTACCTCGGTGGCGGCTACGAAGCCTGGGTAAATGCCGGCGAAACCATAGACCTCATTATAGACATAGAGCCCGATGAATTTGCCATGGACTACCCGCACGACGATCTGCTGGAAGTAATAGACGTGCGCAAACCATCGGAGTACGAAAGTGGCCACGTAAAGGGCGCTCAAAACATACCACTCGATACCCTCACCGATCCGCTGAACGTAGCCATGATAGACGAGAACGCCAACCTCTACATTCATTGCGCGGGCGGCTATCGCTCCGTGATAGCAGCATCCATACTCAAAAAGCATGGCTACCACAACCTGCGCAATGTGCTCGGCGGCTTCAGTAAAATAAAGCAGGAAAAAGGCATACTCGTAGTATTGCCCGGCGCCGTAGAAAACTAAGGCTTAAATCCCAAAGATCAAAACATCCCGATAGCTATCGGGATGGAATTTGGATACCGGCCATTGGAATTTGAAAATTGGAATTTGGACACTGGAATTTGTCCCCCTGGAATTTTCAAAATGGCTATATTTGCCACCCAAATAGATACAAAACACTGTTTTGCACTATTTGTTCAAAATCCTGTAAATTTATTTTGCAGGCAACACTATTTTTTCTACCTTTGCAATCCCCTTGCAAAAGGGCATAAAAAACAATAGCATGAAACGTACATATCAACCACACCGCCGCAGCCGCAAAACAGTACATGGTTTCCGCAAGCGCATGGAATCAGCTAATGGCCGCAGGGTACTGGCATCGCGCCGCGCTAAGGGCCGTCATAAACTGACTGTATCAGACGAACGCCGCCTGAAGTAATCTTTAAAATTGATCTGCCATTCGTTATACTTTCACGGTATATGAGCGGCTCAAAAAAGAGCAGCATATTGATACGCTTTTCCATAAAGGGAAAGCGTTTTCTGTTTTTCCTGTAAGGCTCGTTTATTTGCTGCTACCCGCCCCTGATGGCACCGCATCCCCTGTGCAGGCAGGTTTCTCGGTGCCCAAAAAGAAATTCCGCAGCTCGGTAAAGCGCCACCGTATACGCCGCCTTATGGTAGAAGTATGGCGGCACCACAAGCATACCCTGCACGCAGCCATACCACCCGGCCAGCAACTGCACTTATTCCTTATCTTTACAGATACCAAGCTGCCCGACCTTGCCCTGGTGCAAAAAGCCATAGTAGCAGGTGTAGACAAGCTGGCGGCCATACTGCAGCCGCCCGCAGCTACAGATACCGCACAGCAGCCGTAAAGATGCGTAAGCTATTCACCATACTATTCACAGCCATCATCCGCTTTTACCAGGGGGCTATATCGCCATTCTTTGGCGCCAAGTGCCGCTTCACGCCCACCTGCAGCGCCTATGGGCTGGAGGCCATCAAAAAGCATGGCCCCTTCAAAGGAGGCTGGCTCACCATCAAGCGCTTCGGCTCCTGCCATCCCTGGGGCAGGCATGGCTACGATCCGGTGCCGTAAGTATTTCAGGATTTTTTCTTAATTTTCAAAAGTGTTGAAAAGCTTTTATTATGAACAATACAGAAATTCGCTGGAAACAAAATTTCAACCACTATAAAAAGTCTTTGCAAAACATTGAAAGCGTTCTACCAAACATAGACGTACTAAATGAATTGCAGCAAGATGGCCTTGCGCATCGATTTATCCTTACCACCAATATCGCATTAGAAGTGATGCAACGCTATGTAGCATATTGTGGGTACGTGCTTACCGAAGATGTCGAAGATAATATAGAACTACTCGCTCAAAATGGGATCCTCGATAAAATAGCCTGGCGTAATATGCTATCTGTGAAAGACGAATTTAGCGATAACGAAAAGGTATATACCAGTGCTGAATACCTTAGCAAGACAATAAAATTCCTGCCTGCACTCCGTTCTTTTCGGAACACCATAGAAAGGGAATATTCAGTACAGCAATAACCCCACACATAAAAAAGCCGGGCCAAAAGGCCCGGCAATATCTTATCAACTTATCAACTTCTACCTATCAACTTATAGTTTTATCAAGTCCTCCGTCTGTGAGTCCAGAAAGTTATATTCTGTGAGGGGCAGGCTGGCATCTGCTATTACTTTTACTTTGGCTTTATGCTCCTTGTCCCACTTCTTCACTATTGATGGTTTGAAGAAAGAGCCCTTGGTGAGATAGGCTTCCAGTATAGGGTTCACATGCAGGGTGAGGCTGCGGTGGCCTTGCGTTACTATGTAGCGCAGGTCTTTTTCTATCTCGTCGCCCAGCATTATGGATGGGCCTATTTTGCCGGTTCCTTTGCAGGTAGGGCAAACCTCTGCTGTAGTGATGTTGATCTCCGGGCGCAGGCGCTGGCGGGTTATCTGCATCAGCCCGAACTTGGATACCGGTAGCACAGTATGGCGCGCGCGGTCGGTAACCATCAGGTCTTCCATAGCCTCATACAGCTGCTTCCTGTTCTCGGGCAGCTTCATGTCTATAAAGTCTATGATGATGATGCCACCCAGGTCGCGCAGGCGTAGCTGGCGCACTATTTCCGTCGCTGCTTCCAGGTTGGTGGCCAGGGCATTCTGCTCCTGTCCTGCCTCGGGGCTGCGGGTGCCGCTGTTCACGTCTATTACATGCAGCGCCTCGGTATGCTCAATGATGAGGTACGCGCCGCTGTTCATGTTCACGGTCTTGCCAAAGGAGGCTTTCACCTGCTTCGATACACCGTAGGTATCAAATATAGATTGCGAATTGGTGTGCAGCTGCACGATCTCCTCCTGCCCGGGCGATATGCGGGAGATGTACTCCTTTGTAACCGCCAGCAGGTTCTTATCATTCACTACTATCTTCTGAAAGCTGGTGCTCAGCAGGTCGCGGAGTATGGATGTGGTTTTGTCCTGCTCGCTCAGTATCATCTGCGGGGCTTTTGCGCCCTTCAGGTTGGCCTGCACGTCTTTCCACATTTTCTCCAGCTCCAGTATATCGGTATGCAGCTCGGCGGTGTTCTTGCCTTCTGCTGCGGTACGTACTATTACACCAAAGTTCTTAGGCTTTATGCTTTCTACGATCCGCTGCAGGCGCTTGCGCTCCTCGGCGGAATGTATCTTGCGCGATATAGCCACCACATCATTAAAAGGGGTAACCACCACAAAGCGGCCGGGCAGCGATATTTCGCAGCTCAGGCGCGGGCCTTTAGAGGATATAGGTTCCTTCAGTATCTGTACTACTATTTCCGGCTTGCCGGTAAATACTTCTGTTATCTTTCCTGCTTTCTGTATCTCCGGCTCATTCTTGAATTTGCCAAAGTCATCGCCCCAGGGGGTATTGCCTTCTACGCCTTGCTTACTGAATTTGATGAGCGATTTAAGGTATGGGCTCAGGTCGGTATAGTGCAGGAATGCGTCTTTCTCGAAGCCCACGTCTACAAACACGGCATTGAGGCCGGGCATGAGCTTCTTTATTTTGCCGAGGTACAGGTCGCCTACGGCAAACTGATCCTGGCCGCGACCATAGTGTAGCTCCACCAGCCGCTTGTCTTCAAGCAGGGCGATCTCTACACCATCAGGCGCTGAGTTGATAATAAGTTCTTTATTCATTAGAATACCGGTTCGGCTTCTGCTGCAATCGCCCCCATATCAGCGAGGCTTTCAGGCTGTAATAATAGACCTGCACATCACCTGTGCGCGCAATGCGGGCGTGCAGATGATGTGCAAGTATAAAGCGGCAGGCGCTTGTGAAGGAAGCAGTGGTTTAATAGCCTACTTATTCTTCTTATGTCGGTTCTTTCTCAAACGTTTTTTGCGTTTGTGTGTGGCTATCTTATGACGTTTTCTTTTTTTACCGCAAGGCATAGTCTTACTTTTTTTATGAGTTACTTTAATAAATTTATCTTCTGGTCTATTTCCTTGCTAAAGCCCGGATCATTAACCACCTTCTTACACTCTTCAAACAATTGTATGGCTTTCGCCTTATCTCCTTTTCCTTCGTAGGCCTGGGCCAGGAAGAATAATGCTTCCCTGTTCTTAGGGTCTGTCTTCAGTACCGTTTCAAACCTGCCTACAGCTTTCTCATACTGCCCGGATTGTATAGACATCCTGCCCAACAACATGTTGGCCGGTATATCATCTGGTTTTTCCCTGGTAATGGCTAACAGGATCTGTACCCCTCTCATCGGCTCGCCTGCACCCTCGATGTATGCTGTAGCGAGCCCCAGTTTGGTGTCTTCGTTATCCGCATTTATCTTTAAAGAGCGCTCAAAACAGCTTACCGCCTCACCCGCTTCCCAAGCCTGAACTGATGGTGAACTCTCGCCTTCCATCAGCTGTAAAAAGAATTGGCCTGCAAAGGTGAGCTTTTTTTCTGAGTTTTCCAATTTTGCTTCCAGCCCGTTATAATAAGCTGCCGGCGCACCCGCGTGGGCATGGTCATATACCTTACTGAGCTTCCCAAAAACAGAAGCCATGCGCGACGAGTCGCGAATGGCTGTAAGTTCATTTTCGATGGATTTTACCGTATCAGCAACTGTTTTCGGGAGCTGCTTCTTTGATGCGGTTATTACAGAGTCAGAAGAGGCGGGCTTCATGGTGTTAGGGCCCTGGGCTGCCATGCCTGCCGCTGAGGGCCGCTGCGTTTCCGCAGCCTGCTTCTTCATTGGCGGTATGGTGTTACCTCCCCAGTATATAAGAGCGGTTAATGCTATTGCTATTGCTATCGTGATATAATGTGCTGCCCGCAAGGAATTTTATTTTTTCGCTGCCCGCCTACCTGCGGACAGGCAAAGGTAGTTCAAATCACAATTGCTACTTGCTATTGGTATTAATCCCTTTCGGCA
>CAIVKT010000722.1 GCA_903906615.1 uncultured Bacteroidota bacterium
ACCCGCAGACCTTGCCGATTTTTACAAACGCCTGGAACAATACAACAGCGGCGAAATGCAGGGGTTTTCAATGGAAGAGGCACATAGCTACGTAAGGCAGAATAAAAGATAGCTGATGTAGACAGAGTTTGAACAAATAGGGATGAAAATCGAAGGAAAGGTTTCAAACATACAAGATCAGATAGAGCAGTCGAAGTCTGATATGGTAAAATTGTTTGTGAGCCTTACGGTAGTGCTGGCCTTATTGGTAGCCTGACTCTATATAAAGAAATAGTTGTAAGGCTTACAGGATACAATTCAAGCATTCCGTAGTAAGCAACTCAATCATTTCAGTTAATAGCCTGAAAGGCTTAAATATGAATAGCCGTGGGCGAAGCCCACGGAAATAAATCATAACCCACAGCCCTGTAGGGGCTGAACAGAATCGCGTAGATTTAAAATGCGTCCGGTTTACAGGTATAACACCTCTAACTCCCGCATTTTTATTAATTTAGCCACCACATTATGATCTACAGAAGTAAAGCGCCATTGCGAATAGGCCTTGCCGGCGGTGGTACGGATGTAAGCCCCTATTGCGACCTGTACGGCGGAGCCATACTCAATGCCACCATATCGCTATATGCCTATGCTACCATAGAAACCCTGCATGACCAGCAGGTGATCTTTGAAGCTATGGACAGGAATGAGGTTGTGGCTTACGAGCTTAAAGAAGAACTACCCATAGACAGCAGGCTGGACCTGGCGACCGGGGTATACAACCACATCGTTAAAAAATACGGCCCCGTGCCATCCGGCTTTAAGCTCACTACCCTGGTAGATGCGCCTGCAGGCTCAGGCCTTGGTAGTTCATCTACGCTCGTAGTGGCCATCATAGGTGTATTTGCCGAATGGCTGAACCTGCCCCTCGGCGAGTACGACATAGCCCACATGGCCTACGACATTGAGCGTGTGGACCTGGGCATGGCCGGCGGCAAGCAAGACCAGTATGCGGCCACCTTCGGCGGTGTCAACTTCATGGAGTTCTATGCCGACAACAAAGTAATAGTAAACCCCCTGCGCATAAAGCCGCAATACCTCAATGAGCTGGAAAACAACCTGCTGCTGTATTTCACCGCTACCAGTCGTCTTTCCTCAACTATCATAGAGGCGCAAAGCCAGAATGTAAAGGACAAGAACAGAGAGAGTATTGATGCCATGCACCACCTGAAGGAGCAATCGCAGATGATGAAGGAAGCTGTGCTGAAGGGCAATGTAGATGATATAGGCCGCATACTCGATTACGGCTTCCGCTTCAAAAAACAAATGGCCAAGGGCATCTCTAACACCGCTATGGACGAGATATACGAAGCCGCGCTCAAAGCAGGCGCTACCGGTGGCAAAATATCGGGCGCTGGCGGTGGCGGCTTTATGATGTTCTACTGCCCCGGCAATACCCGCTACTCAGTAAAGCATACCTTGCAAAGCATAGGCGGCAGTTTCAGCCAATATCAATTCACAGAACGAGGGGTCTTTACCTGGAAAATATAAACGAATGGAAGCAGTAATTTTAGCAGGTGGATTGGGAACTAGACTGCAAGGTGTGATAGGAGAGACCCCGAAGTGCATGGCCCCAGTGAACGGGCTGCCATTTCTTTCTTACCTCTTCGAATACCTTGAAAAGCAGCGGTGCACAAGGATCATACTCTCTCTCGGCTATAAGAACAAACCCATAATAGACTGGCTGGAAGAACAGGATATTTTCTTTGAGCTGGACTATATCGTAGAGAACGAGCCACTCGGCACCGGCGGTGGCATACTGGCCGCGCTGGAAGAATGCGAAACAGATGATGTGGTAGTGATCAACGGCGATACGATGTTTGATGTGAACCTGCGCCAGATGATGCTCTTCCATCAAAGCAACAACGCGCAAACCACGCTGGCGCTTAAAGAAATGCACAAATTCGACCGCTATGGTATTGTGAACACCAACGATGCAGGCCTCATCACTTCATTTGAAGAAAAGCAGCAGCGTGAGGCTGGCCTTATCAATGGCGGGATATATGTGATAGACAGGGAAGCATTTATAGAAAGAAAGCTGCCGAATAAATTCTCCTTCGAGAAAGACTACCTGGAGCGCTATACCAACGATAAGAAATTTTATGGCTATAAAAGCGACGGCTATTTCATAGACATCGGCGTACCTGCCGACTATGAGCAGGCACAGCAGGATTTTAAAACCAAATACAAAGGCTACTAAGCTTAAAATAAATTGAAATGAAGATAGCGATCCTCGGTACAGCACATCCTTTGCGTGGCGGGCTGGCGGCTTTTAATGAGCGCCTGGCTTACCAGTTGCGGGAGCAGGGGCATGAGGTTACTATCTGGTCTTTTTCGCTGCAATACCCTTCCTTTCTTTTCCCGGGCAAAACACAATTTACTGATGAGCCTGCACCTCCGGGCCTTACCATAAAAACGGTTGTTAACTCCGTACATCCGCTCAACTGGCTCGCTACCGGATCGGCAATGAATAAAGAGCGCTACGATCTCATCATCGTAAAATACTGGCTGCCCTTTATGGGGCCATCATTCGGCACTATATTGCGCAAGGCAAAGGCCAACAAGCATACCCGTGTGCTGTGCGTGGTAGATAACATAATACCCCACGAGAACAGGCCGGGGGATAAACAATTCACTAAGTACTTCATAAAGCCGGTAGATGCCTTTGTGGCTATGAGCAAGGATGTGCTGAAGGACGTAAAAACCTTCACCGATAAGCCTTCGGTCTTTACCCCGCACCCGGTATATGACAGCTACGATACCGCAGTAAGCAAAGAAGAAGCCTGCGCAAAGCTAAAACTGGATGCCAATAAAAAATACTTGCTCTTCTTCGGGTTCATCCGCGAGTACAAGGGCCTCGACCTGCTGCTGGAAGCTATGGCCGATGAGCGCATCATAAAAGCAGGTATAGAGCTGATAGCCGCAGGTGAGTACTACGAC
>CAIVKT010000723.1 GCA_903906615.1 uncultured Bacteroidota bacterium
GAAGTTGGCATCCATCTTCATCACCAGGCCGGTGCCGAAAGATTTCAGCTTATCGTGGCGGAAGGTGCTTATCTGCGGGTTCGCGCGGCCCAGGATTATGTTCACGACATAATCAATGCTGAAACGTTCGTCCAGTTCCTTTATAGTATCCAGCGTTATTTTCACACTGTCTTTTACTTCCAGTTTTTCTTTAGGGTTCTTGCAGTTGTCGCAATGGCCGCAGTTCTCCACAGTGTAAGGCTCTCCGAAGTAATGCAGCAGCAGCTTGCGGCGGCATACGCCGCTTTCCACATATGCCAGTGTTTCAGAGATCAGTTGGGCGCCCATTTCGCGCTCGCTCAATGGCTTGTCGCGCATCAGGTGTTCCAGCTTCTGCACATCCTTTATGGAGTAATAGAGGAGGCATTTGCCTTCCATGCCATCGCGGCCTGCACGGCCGGTTTCCTGGTAATAGTTCTCTAATGATTTAGGTATGTTGTAATGGATCACAAAGCGCACATCGGGCTTATCAATGCCCATGCCGAAAGCTATGGTAGCCACGATCACATCCACCTTTTCCATGAGGAACTGGTCTTGCCTTTGCGACCTCAGTGGCCCTTCAAGGCCGGCATGGTAGGCAACTGCAGTGATGCCGTTGGCCTGCAATGTATTGGCCAGCTCTTCGGTTGTCTTGCGGTTGAGCGTATAGATGATACCGCTTTTGCCCTTCATCGTGTTGATGAATTTGACAATGCTTTTTAGTGTTTGCTCCTTACTGCCCTTAGGTACGATCTCGTAGTAGAGGTTGGGGCGGTTGAAGGAGTCTATGAATATGTTGGCTTCGTGCAGTGTCAGGTTCTTTACAATATCGTCCTGCACCTTTGGTGTGGCAGTAGCGGTGAGGGCGATGATAGGCAGGTCGGCATCTATCATATTGATCATGTCGCGGAGCTTGCGGTATTCAGGGCGGAAATCGTGTCCCCATTCAGAGATACAGTGCGCTTCATCCACGGCAATAAAAGAGATATTGAGGTCGGAGAAGAAAGCAATGTTTTCTTGCTTGGTAAGGGTTTCTGGCGCCACATACAGCATCTTGGTGATGCCTTCGGTGAGGTCGGACTTTACTTTTTTCTGCTGTGCCTTACTGAGCGTGGAATTTAAAAAATGCGCAATATTGTCGCTGTCGCTGTAGCCACGTATCAGGTCTACCTGGTTCTTCATCAGGGCGATAAGCGGCGATACAATGATGGCCACGCCCTCGCTGAGCAATGCCGGCAGCTGGTAGCAGAGCGATTTGCCGCCTCCTGTAGGCATGATGACGAATGTATCTCTGCGGTCGAGGATACTCCTGATGATCTTTTCCTGCTCACCCTTGAAGGTGTCAAAACCGAAATATTTATGTAATTCTTTTTTAAGATTGATCTTTGTCTTACTAGCAGCTTCCATACACGTTTTTTAACTAAAAGTTACAATTCGATAATTATATATCTATTGTAGGAGGTGGGTTTTCCTTCCGGTCGGCGAATTTACGAAGGTTAAGGTAAATAAAATACAGTTAGGATGCAAGTATTTTGTTATAAAAACAAATAAATTGTTGCAAATTTTCTTAATTGAGGCAGAAATAGGTATGGAGTAGCTATATATAAGATCAATTACCTGTATAGCGTTGAACTTCCAGTTGATCGGGGCAATCCTGTAGCAACTCGGTTATGGTTCTGTTAAGCGTGGGATGGATATGTGTGGGTATCAGCTCAGCGAGCGGCACGAGCGTGAACCGCCTTAGGTGCAGGAAGGGGTGGGGAATGATGAGGCCGGGAAGCTCAACCTGATCGTTGTTGTATAATAGAATATCTATGTCTAATGTGCGCGGCCCCCACTTTACTTCGCGCTGCCTGCCGAGGGCCTGTTCTATTATATGTATCTCGGTGAGCAGGCGGATGGGGGTGTATGCGGTTTGCAGCAGTACCACCATATTGAGGAAGCCGGGCTGGTCTTCTATACCCCATGCGGCGGTTTCGTAAACGGATGACTGCCGGCCTATAGTGCCATGCGCAGCGAGCATATCTATAGCGCGCTGCATCCATTGCATACGGTTGCCTTCGTTGCTGCCTAGTAAGAGATATACCTCGTTCATGGGGAGTGCAAAGGTAATATCATTGATGGGACGGTTGAAACAATCAGTACTAAAATGTCAGGATAAAAAAAGCTGTACATGCTATCCCTTCATTTCCTGATCTGCGCGAGCTTGTTGGAGGGACACCAACAAGGGCTGTGGCTTTTTGAATGATAGATAGTGTATAAAGTAAATCGGCTGCTACCTTTGCTGCTGATGTTGTATTGGATATTCTTGTTGGCAATAGCTGTGCAATGCATTTATGCGTTGTACTTCTTTGTGCGGGTGCTGTGGTTGCCTGGGGCTAAGGAAGTGTCGGTAGGCGAAAGAGGTGGCGTAAGC
>CAIVKT010000724.1 GCA_903906615.1 uncultured Bacteroidota bacterium
AGGAGAACAGGAACAATACGGTAACTACCAGCACACAGCCCAGCACAGAGGCTACATAATAACCGCAGCCTATGCCCACGCCCAGCGCAGCCGACAGCCATATAGAGGCAGCCGTGGTAATGCCGTGTACGCTGCTGGTGCTGCCCCTGAAGATAACACCGGCACCCAGGAAGCCTATACCCACCACCACATTGGAGGCTATACGGTCAGGTGAAGTTTTCTCGCCGATGTACTGTGAGAAAATGGTGAACAATGTTGCACCAAGGCAAATGAGTATGAGTGTGCGGAAGCCCGCAGATTTGCTGCGCAGCTCGCGCTCCACGCCTATAGCGCCACCGATGACTATGGCGAGTACTAACTTTAATACAAGTGTCTGGTAAGAGTCCATCATAGAATATAGTGTGTGGTAAATATACGATATGCGGTTGAAATTCTATTGGCTGTTGAGCTGCACCAGGTCTGGAGCGGTAATGTAGTTGCTCACGTAGCGGTACCTGATGTTGGCATTAAGGATGATCTTGAACCCACGCATATTGGTAGGCGCTACCGGGAAAAAGTAAGCGCGCAGCTCTATGGTCTCAAAGATGAGGTTCTCGTTACGGCCACGCACTCCACCGCCTACGCTGCTGTAAAGCGCCGAATGACTGTAAGGGCCATTCTCGGGCGTGAGCAGTGAAAGGTCGCCATATGGGAAGGGGGCAAACTGGAAGCCTAGGAATTTGAAGTGCAGATAAAACTCTGTCTCTAATTGCAGGCTGAGCCTGCGGGTGCCATATGCCGAGTCGGACAGGAAGCCACGCAGCCCGAAGTAGTTATCAATACGCAGCGGTGCTGTGGTGACCCTGTTGTATTGCTGGGTATAGCTAACATTGATGTACTGGCGGATCTTGGTGCTGTTGAGAAAGAAAATGCGGCTGAAGGCGGTCATGCCCAGCAGGAAACTGCCATCCTGTACCTTGTTGTTGTACAGGAAGCCACCACCACGCATATATAGCTGTATAAAGTCGCCCTGTGGGGTGGCTATGTAGCGCGATGCGTTGATACCCGCATAGGGGCGCTGCAGGTTCAGCTGCCTGTGCCAGCCTGCTGTTACGGCTATGTTGTAACCATACGGCAGATCCTCAGTGGTGCCAAAGCCATAGATGTACTGCGTCTTAAAGTAATCTTGCCGGAAGAAGGTGAACTGCGCCAGCACTGCCTGCGAGCTATTGTAGATGGGGTCAAAGCGATTGCCCACCTGGTAGGGCGTTTCAGAAAAATTGCGGTTGTAATACCGTATGGCCAGGAAGCGGCGGTCGCGTATTTTGTTGTTAGTGGCATTGAGCTGCTTGATGCCTATGCTGTAGCCCGCCCAGCCGTCCATAAGGTCGTACTTATACCGGAAGCGGACACTATCGGGTGAGCTGTAAGGGTTATAGGCTTCGTTGTGACTGAGTGTGAGGCCGCCCGCAAAGCGCGAGTAGGGCGATACCAGTACCCTACGCAGCGTCAGGTATTCGGTTGTTTCCTCCTCTCCGGTATAGTTGCTGATGCTCATGCCGCTGTAGCCCACACTGGCGTCTATGAAGGAGCCACCCACATTGTCTTTGCGGTAGGCGCCGCCACCCGCAAAGTTGGGGCTGCGGGTATAGTCGTACAGTCCGCTCACATCCAGCCGCTGCGCCATGCCTGCAAGATTGGCATCGTAAGCATTGAGGTTAAAATGATTGAGCCCGTTGGATGCGCCGCCGCCGCCTATACTGAATACGTCCTTGGTGTATACGGTTATATCTACCGAGTCGGGGTTGCCTTCAATGCTGTCAACCACTATGCGGGCATCATGTATATACTCGAGCGAGCGCAGGTATCGCTCGTTATCAGCCATTTTAAAGGCATTGATGGGTGTATGCTCTTCAATGAATAGGTCGTTGCGGATCGCGAATTTGCGGGTGCTGCGGTGCAGGTGGTTACCGATGCGGGCACCCAGGCTGTGATCGTGCACGCTGGTGTCTGTAAAGGAGCGGTCGAAGTTCACAGATTCCACATAAATGAACCTGATGATCTTGCCCTGGTAGGGCAGGAAGGGGTCTTCACTTTTGCCATTGAGGTAGCTGTCATCGGGGCCGGAGTCGGGGTTTCTTTTCACCGAGTTTACAGCCTGTTCAAAGATATTGTTGACAAACTTATTGTGGGTGAAGTGCAGGTTGCTGAACTTGATGCTGTCTATACGGCTCAATATCTGTGCGTGCACGGTGTTGCCATGCAGCAACCCGCACAGCAGGAAGAGGTATATGATCAGTACTTTCAGGCGCAACAGGCTTTACTTTTAGACAATTGTACGTAAAACAAGTTTATCTGACAACATAATAAAACCGCGCCGCGATTTTTTCTTATTTTCACGCTCAAAAGTCATAGGCGCATGGTTAAATATATGATCGTTTTCCTGCTCTCCCTGTTCATTGCCCGCGAGGCGGCAGCGCAGGGGTCACAAAAGCGGGAATTCAGGGGGGCATGGATAGCCACGGTAGCCAATATAGACTGGCCCAGCAAGCCCGGCCTGCCCGCCGGCGAGCAGCAGCAGCAATTCATAGCCCGGCTGGAGCAGCTACAGGCAGTGGGCTGCAATGCCGTGATCGTGCAGATACGCCCGGTATGCGATGCCTTTTACGATTCCAAAATAGAACCCTGGAGCCACTACCTGACCGGCAAGCAGGGATTGGCGCCGGAACCGTACTACGACCCGCTGGTGTTCATGATCAATGAAACGCACAAGCGCAACATGGAATTTCATGCGTGGTTCAATCCCTTCCGCGCGCTGATGGACAACAAGAAGAACCCCAACGGGCCAGACCATGTGACCCGCGCCCACCCCGACTGGATCATCAACTACGGCACACAGGCCATCTTAGACCCCGGAATACCCGAGGCGCGTGAGTATGTGCTGGGCGTGATAACCGATGTGGTGAAACGATACGACATAGACGCCGTGCACCTTGATGATTATTTTTACCCGTACCGCATAGGCGGCAAAGAATTTGGCGATGCGCGCAGCTATGCCAAATACGGCCAGGGCATGGACAAGGAAGACTGGCGGCGCAATAATGTAAGCCAGTTCATAGCGCAGCTGAATAACCGCATCAAGCACATCAAAAGCTACGTGAAGCTGGGCATCAGCCCCTTTGGTATATGGCGCAACAAAACAAAGGACGCAGAAGGATCTGAAACTCACGGAGGGCAAACGGACTATGACGACCTGTATGCCGATGTGCTGCTGTGGATGCAGAAGGGCTGGATAGATTACCTGATGCCGCAACTGTACTGGGAACATGCCAGCCATGCCGCGCCCTTCGGGGTGCTGATGCCGTGGTGGTATGGCCATTGCTACAAGCGCCATGTATACTACGGCCTGGGCCTGCACCGCATGGTGAATGTGCACAGCGGGCCGTGGGCCAATGTGCATGAGCTGATGTCGCAACTGCGCGAGATACGCGAGCAGTGCGCCGGCAACAGCGGCTACTGCTTCTATAGTGCATCCTGCCTCGATAAGATAAAGATACCGGTGAAAGACAGCCTGAAATATAGCTTCTGCAAATACCCCGCGCTGATACCCACTATGCCCTGGCTGGACAGCGTAGCACCCGCAGCGCCGGTAGTGAAGATGGAAACAGCAGGCAGCGCCGCAAAGCTAAAGTGGCAGGAAAGCAACCCCACCAAAGAAACCATACGCTATGTGGTGTACCGCTTCATAAATAACGAACCGATAAACCTGGAACGCAACGACAAGATCCTCTCGATACAGCAGGCACAGGAATATACTGACCCCGATGCCAAACGCTACAAACAATGCACCTACATAGTTACCGCCCTGGACCGTAGCTGGAATGAGAGTAGGGCGAGTAATAAGGTGGGGATGTAAACGAACAAACTATGGGGATGCCATTTTCTTTTAGGAGGTTTTTATTTGGTATTGCAGTGATAGGCTCATTCTGCTATCCGGTAAAAACTCATGCGCAGATAGCGACTAATACAGATAGGTATGATACGGCAAATATTTACTACCAGGCGCTGAGTGCGATAGTAAAGGATAGTAACTATAAAAAATATAAAATGTCTCCTGATACTATATTCATTCAGAGTAATAGTTATGTGGGCACTGACAGTATTATTACAGAGATAGGTTCTTGTAAATTTATAGTGCTAAATCAGGATGATTTGTACGAACAACTGCGAAAAAAAAAGAAATTTATATTGTGGGAAATTTCTCCTCTACAATATAGCGATAAACATTTTTTGATTTTATGTTCGTTAATCCACGCATCCTATGTTACTTACCATACACCTCTTTTAAAAAGGCTTTTTCATAAATATAGAGCTGCGAGTTTCGGTGTAAGCGATGGATATAATGTTTACTTCGACTTTGATAAAGATCATTTCAATTTTTATCGCGTCAAATCTTGGGGTATATAAACACCTCAAAATTTGTTTAGTATCTTTACACCACCATCACAACTCCATCACTTTGGCCAAAATATACAAGCACCTCTTTTTCGACCTGGACCATACGCTGTGGGATTTTGACCAGAATTCAAAGGCTACCATGCGCACGCTCTATGAGGAATACGATCTTAAAAGCCGCGGCATCACCGACTTTGAGGAAATGTATTTGAAGTACTCCTTCCATAACGATAAGCTGTGGGAGCGCTACCGCAATAAATTCATCAAGCGGGATGAGCTGCGCTGGAAGCGCATGTGGCTCACCTTGCTGGATTATAAGATAGCCGACACCGCACTGGCACACGAGATGAGCACGCACTACCTGGAGCTGCTGCCCACGCAAACCCTGCTGGTGCCACACGCCAAAGAAGTGCTGGACCACTGCAAGGGGCGCTACGAGATGCACCTCATCACCAATGGCTTTGAGACCACCCAGCGGTTGAAGCTGCAATACTCGGGCATAGCCCGCTACTTCACCCACCTCATCACCTCGGAGAAGAGCAACAGCATGAAGCCGCACAGAGATATTTTCGATTTTGCCCTCAACCTCGCCCAAACCACCACCGAAGAATCCATCATGATCGGTGATGCGGTGGACATAGACATCCTCGGCGCCATCAATGCGGGTATGGATACCGTCTATTACAACCCACACAAAGTACCCCACCAGCGCCAGCCTACCTATGAGGTAACGCATCTGGAGGAGTTGATGCGGATATTTTAAGCGCCCAGCCTGCGCAAGACAACCCCGACCCTAAAGGGGGAAGTTTG
>CAIVKT010000725.1 GCA_903906615.1 uncultured Bacteroidota bacterium
GATGTGACTGCCAAAAGCAACACCGTTAGGGATCCCAACCGGCCTTTCGCCATTTTTTATGGCGGATCGCTGAGCGAGCAGGACCAGTCTTTATACGTACTGAAAAAGGTGATAAACGGTATGGAAGCGCTTCCCAGACCGGTGGAACTGCTGGTTGCAGGCACTACACCCACTTACGAGTCTTTCAGTCGCGCCCTGGGGGATGCCATTACTATAAAAAACCTCGGCTGGCTGAATAAGGAGGACTATAATGCACAACTTGTCTCCTGCGATTGCAGCCTCGTCATACCCTGGTCTACACCACCAAGGCAAGTGGTACCTTCAAAGTTCTATGAGTTATGCGGGTATGGCAAGCCTATATGGATCGTAGGCAATGACACGGGTGGATTTGCCTGTTTGCTGGAAGAATGGAAGCATCCGGCCATCGCTCCTGCAAATATTGGGTTTCAGCAAAAAGCGCTTTTGGCCGCCATTAACGGCGACTTCAGCATGATGTTCAATATGGAAAATTGCGCTGAAAACTACATCAAAGAAGACGACCTTTTTAAAAAATATACCGAATTAATATAATTCAAAAATAGGCATTGTGGATAAAATGTTATTGACAATCAATAATTTATGAGATTTCCTGTTTATTTTTACGTGAGTTAAACTTTTTTGTTAGTAAATAAAATTATATGCAATAAAGCCGCGTGGCTTTAGCAATTATGTGTGGTATCGCCTGTTATATAGGAACAAGTAAGGATGACGGCTTAAAGTTCGGCATAAGGTCAAAAACATTGCTGCGGCATAGAGGCCCCGATGATGAAGGTATATATAACGACGAACAAGTAACCCTTGCACAAACAAGGCTTTCCATCCTTGATCTCACGGAGTCTGGGCATCAGCCTATGGCCTCCTCCTGTGGCAGGTACCTGCTCGTGTACAATGGCGAGCTATACAACCACCTGGAACTGAGAAAAAAATATTTAGCCGGGCACCCTTTCAAAGGGCATGCTGATACCGAAACGATCATAGAACTATTCAGGCTGCAAAAAGAAAAAATGCTGACCATGATGGTGGGCATGTGGTCTATCATCATCTGGGATAAGGAAACAAAGAAAATATTCATCAGCCGCAGCCGCTTCGGGCAAAAGCCATTGTATGTGCGGCATTCCGGGAAATCGTGGCTGCTATCGAGCGAAATAAAACCCTTGCTTGCAGAAAGGGAAAGCCCGTCATTCGACCCTACCGCTGTAGCCGAATACCTGGCGCTGGGCAATTACGCCCACATGGGTGCACATACGTTCTACCAGGACATCCGGCAATTCCCGGAAGGATGCTACGCCTGGCTATGCCATGAAGATACCGCGATAGCGCCCCAAAGCTACTGGAAGCTGCCAGATATAGCAGATAAGGATAAGGTACCCTTCGACAAAGCCGTGCAAAAAGAGCTGCACGACCGTATAGTAGAGGCTGTGCTGTCTGAAACCCTTTCTGATGTACCCATTGGTATTACACTTTCGGGTGGTATAGACTCGTCTATTATTGCCGGCATATTAGCCACTTACTACAACAAGGGCATACACATCTTCACGGCGCAAGCGCCAAACGGCAAGTATGATGAGACCCGGTATGTGGATGCTGTGATCGCAAAATACAGCAGCGACAGCTTTATCGTACACCGGCAAAATTCTAATGAGCTTTCTATTAAAGAAGACCTTGCTAAATACATCAGGATACAGGAAGAGCCATTTGGCGATTCTTCCATTATTGCTCATGGATCCCTGATGGCAATGGCGGCAAAAGAAGGCATTAAAGTGATATTGAACGGCCAGGGTGCTGACGAACTTTTCTTTGGGTACAGCAATATGGCGCGTGCTATACTATCGGAGCAACTCAAGAAAGTACAATTAGGCCGCTTTTCTAAAAATCTGTCGGGAATGAAAATGGGGAATGGCTATTTTATGCGCACCATGCTCGAGTCCATCTTCCCCAGTCTTGAATATAATTTACGGCTCAGGTCGCGCATCAAAAGACGGCAGGCCATCAGGCCCGAATTGCTGAATGGCGTAGATAACGATCTTGTCTCCCTGTTCAAGTACAACTCTGTATACAATGTATGGCGCGAATCAATGTATGGTGTACATATCCCCCACCTGGTTCATTATGACGACCGCAACGCAATGGCGTACAGTATTGAAGGCCGTATGCCCTTCCTGGACCATAGGATAGCAGAATTTGTGGCTACTATAAAGCCCTCGGAATTTTTGAAGAACGGCCTGAGGAAATACATTTTAAGGGAGTCGTGCAAACAATACCTCCCCGATATTGTATATAACCGCACCGATAAAATAGGTTTTCACACACCTCTTACATCCTTGCTGAAGAAGGACACCACATGGGTATCGCAACAACTGACC
>CAIVKT010000726.1 GCA_903906615.1 uncultured Bacteroidota bacterium
ACAGTGCTTCGTAATAAAAAAGCCCCGGCACTTTCTTATGCCAGAGCTTCAGTGACTTATCCTTCGCCCGCCATAGCTTCAGCGAAGGCGGAAACCTATTAACTTAACTCCCCTACCATGTCTTTAGGATCTACCCATTCGTCAAATTGCTCTGCGGTTACATAACCGAGATCAATAGCGGTTTGTTTGAGGGTTTTACCTTGCTTGTGGGCGGTTTGGGCTATCTCTGCTGCTTTATAGTAGCCTATTTTAGTATTAAGTGCAGTAACCAGCATCAGCGAATTATTCACATGCTCGCGTATGTTGGCTTCTATGGGTGCAAGGCCCTCAGCGCATTTGTCATTGAAGGATACGCAACCCTCGCCTATCAGCCTGGCGCTGTGCAGGAAGTTGAAGATCATCACCGGCTTGAATACATTGAGCTCAAAATGGCCTGTGGCGCCGCCAATGCCTATGGTCACGTCGTTACCCATCACCTGTGCGGCTATCATAGTCAGTGCTTCGCACTGTGTGGGGTTTACCTTGCCGGGCATGATGGAGGAACCGGGTTCGTTATCCGGTATGTGCAGCTCGCCAATGCCGGATCGAGGGCCGGAGCTGAGCATACGAATATCGTTAGCGATCTTCATCAGGCTTACTGCAACCGTCTTCAACGCACCATGTGTTTCCACAATAGCGTCGTGCGCCGCAAGGCTTTCAAATTTGTTCTCGGCAGTGATGAAGGGCAAGCCGGTAAGCGCGGCAATATTCTCTGCCACTTTTACCGCATAGCCTTTAGGTGTGTTGATACCGGTACCTACGGCTGTGCCGCCGAGGGCCAGCTCGCTGAGGTGCGCCAATGTATTGTTGATAGCGCGCAGGCCATGGTCCAGCTGCGATACATAACCGCTGATCTCCTGCCCAAGAGTGAGCGGTGTAGCATCCATAAAATGGGTGCGTCCTATCTTCACTACGTGCATATAGTCTTTCGACTTCTGCGCCAGTGTGTCGCGCAGCTTCTTAATACCGGGTATGGTTACATCGGCCAGCATTTTGTATGCGGCAATGTGCATGGCAGTAGGAAAAGTATCGTTTGAAGATTGTGACTTGTTCACATCATCGTTAGGGTGAATGAACTTTTCTTTATCGGTGAGCTTACCACCATGGAGCACGTGGCCACGGTAGGCTACCACTTCATTCACATTCATGTTCGACTGTGTGCCGGAGCCGGTTTGCCATACTACGAGCGGGAACTCGTTGTCCAGCTTGCCATCCAGTATCTCATCACATACCTTGCTGATCATCTCGGCTTTGTCTTCGGCCAGTACACCGAGTTGGCAGTTAGTGATAGCCGCAGCTTTTTTGAGGTAAGCGAATGCGCTGATGATCTCCTTTGGCATCTTATTGATGTCCTGCGCTATTTTGAAGTTCTCAATAGAGCGCTGTGTTTGTGCGCCATAGTATGCAGTTACGGGCACACTCACCTCGCCCATGGTGTCTTTTTCTATCCGGAAATCCATTGTTGTAGAAGATTTGTTTTTTATTCGGGTGCAAAGGTAATAGATGGCCAATTAAAACCGTGCAGAAATCCCGATCATAAATGGCACATACAGCACAGCGCAGTTATTGCTGGATACGCTGGCGTAGTGAATTGTGGAACTTGTATAAGTGGGACTTACTAAAGCATATACATACAGGTGCTTTTTTACCTCGCGTTTGTACCCCAGGCGCAGGCCATATGATAAGGCATTATCCACCTTGGTGGAAATGGTATCGTCGCTGCCATATTTAAAATAGGCGCCGGGTATTTTAATATTGCCAAAGCTGGTATAGTTTATCTGCCCGCCTGCCGACACTATGTCTTTCTTATCCTCACCCTGCCAAACGAGATCGGCAAATACACCAGGGGAAGTGGCCTTACATATAGTTACTGTATTGATACCGCTGTATTGTATACCGGCATCCAGGAATTTGAGCTTTACAATGGATGCGCTGATGTTGTATGTACCTGATCCCCCGTTTTTAATGCCCGCAGATATTTTATAAGGCGCGTATCCGTAGAGGGCAGATACATCTACCCATTGCGCATATGTAGAAAATGACACAAATAGTAATAATAATGCGAGTAATTTTTTCATGGAATGTTTTAGACAAATGTACTAAACAACCTGAGCAATGTCAAACAGATATCACTTCTTATATCGGATGCTGCACATCCATAAAATAAAAGCCGGTATCCCATTTGCTGTCGCCGGAAGGTGAGGCATAGGTTTTATGCACCACATCGGCTAATGTGATGGCTATAGGCGAGCTAAAGAAAGGAGCATTGCATACGAACG
>CAIVKT010000727.1 GCA_903906615.1 uncultured Bacteroidota bacterium
GAATGTTATGTACATAGATGCCGACAAAGGAAAGGCGATGACCGCAGTTTGGAAGGCTTCGCAGTTTGGGAAATGATTGGCTGATGATATTGTATTTGCCGTCTTTTAGCCGCATATTTGTGCTATAAAAATGAGTATAGCCTTATGAGAATCAATATTTTATGCGCGATGGCGCTGTTTTGCGCGGTATATGCAAACGCCCAAAAAAATACATGGATGATATACGGTGGTGGTACCTATGATAACCAGGATTACCTACAAAGCCAGGCATCAATAAACTCAGGACTGTACCAAACAGCCTCACCGCAGACCTATGAAACACTGTTGTTTAATTCAGGCGTAGGGTACAGTATCAGCGATCATTTTATGGTTGGCCTACAGGGTGGCTATGGCAGACAGGAGTACCTCTACATTGCCGATAATGTGTATTACTTCCCGCCGAATGGTTCATCACCCTACACAACAAACCTGCTTGAAAAACAACAAGAAACTACCTGGTCCGCGGGCGTTTTTGCACGATATAATTCTTGGGTGAGTAAAAGAATATACGTTTATGGCCAGATGTTTGCCGGAAAATATGGTATTAGCTACAAAACGATAGGTATTGATTACGCAAATACCCCACGACAATATGTTTCAATCTCTCCCGATATTCCGGATGGCAATGGTATCACAGTTAGTTTGTTTCCTGCCGTAGGAATTGAAGTATTCAAAGGTTACGGTGTTCATATGGATGTAGGCGGCATCAGCTATACCTCTTATAACACTACAACCACAGCATCTGATCTTCATCACTTCAATGTTACATTGGGCAGCCAATTCTCTTTTGGTGTACATAAGATCATAGGCTGGAAGAAGTATAGTGCGAAGCCGCAGGCGACAACACCCACCGGTAAATAATTTCCTGATGTTGTTCATACACAAGATTTGACAACGTTTTAAAAGTTGTCAAATCTGTAGCATGCACTACAATCTCTACGCCTTCGCCTCATTCAGTTTCCGTTTCACCATCAAGCTCACCCTGTACCCACATCTTTTTTTGTTCATTTCACGCTCCATGATATGCCCCGGAGGGGCTACATGTTTGTAGTAAAACGTGTACGAAATTTTATCCTTACCCCCATCGGGGCTACGCTACGTGTTATGTAGCGTAGCCCCGATGGGGCATCACTTATTATAACAAAATACTTGTGGGTAAAGGTAGGATAGCTAACGGGACTATCTACTAAACAGCATCCTTCGCTATTACCGTCCAGTCGTCATGGCCGTGGCCTTTCTCTATCCAGCGGTCCATTTCGCGGGCTATGGCAGGTATAGCCATCATGTGGGTGCCGCCGTTTTTGGCGCCTTCTATCATCAGGCGGGCATCTTTGCGGGCCATGTTCAGTTCCCAGGTGGGTTGGTCGAAGGTATTGGAAGTGATCTTCTTCAGCCGCATCGGTATCATAGCTCCCGGGTTCCACGATTCCAGCAGGGTGGCTATATCATCGGGGCTTATGTGTTGCGCCTTGCCCAGCGAAAGGGCATCTGCCACGCCCGCAGTCATGGCAATCAGCAGCAGGTTGCCGATCAGCTTCATGCCTGCGGCCTTATTATTTTCTGTGCCAAAGTTCATCACCTTGCCGGTCATCTTCGCCAGTTCGGGCTGTAATTGAGCGATCAGTTCCTGGTCGCCCGATACGAGCATGGTGCCTGTGCTTTCCAGCGCGTTTTGCGGCCCCATAAATACGGGCGCGTGCAGGTAGGTATAGCCAAGCTTCTTCCACGCTTCTGTGCGCTCCGCAGCCCCTGCTGCCGATGTGGTAGTGTGGTCTATGATGATGACACCCGGCTCAAAGCCCGCGCTGGCCTTTTCCAGTATCTCATTTACGGTATCATCGTCTTTAAGTGTCAGGTGTATACGGCTTGACCCTTTCACGGCATCAGTTACCTGGTCGAATGCCTTTGCGCCAAATGCTTCCAGCGCGGTTGCTTTAGATGCAGTCTTGTTCCATACCTGCACCTGCTCGCCTTTCTTCAGCATGGCCTTTACAAAGTTCGAGCCTAAATGCCCCATTCCTATAAATGCTATCATGGTTGTTTTTTTTGATAAAGTTAGTTGGAGATTTCATTATCTACCCAGTAATATTATGCCAACTAATCTTTTCCGGGCAATACATCTTCCGGTTGCACATAGTGCACACTTATCCAGTTTACCCTGAACTGGAAATCCAATAATACGGTAGAGGCGATCTTATTGCCATTCTTTTGCGCAGGTACCCATCCTTCCATTTGGTTGATCCAGCTCCTGATGTCATTTTTCATATCCCAGTTATTACCCCTGTTCTTTACGCTCAATACGCAGGAGTGTCCGTTGGTGTCTATCACTACTTCATAAAATATGTCGCCGCTTTTCATGTCGTAGCCATGCACGGCATGTTCTATCTGCCATTTAAAGTAGTCGGTGAGTTTTTGATGAAAATGGGCTTTTTTATCACCGCAATACAGGCAGGTGTCTTTGCTGTTGCAATCATCATATTTTTCTTCCAGCAGGCCCTGTGCGTTTGTGGTTACCGCAATAAATAGTAATGAGATAAGTGGGACGTATATTTTCATGTGGTAAAGATAAATGCAAAAACAGGTTATCAAACAGTGGGATGAATATTATACTTATTTTGTTGTTTTGTTATGTATCTTTTGCCGCTTCACACAAATTAGTTGTAACAGTGCCGCTATTTTTATTAATTTGCCTCTCTTTCCTTTAAAAAACAAGCCAATGTCTGTAAATCTCTGTATCGATTGGGGCAACACCAACGTCAAAGCAGCAATTTTCGATAATGATATACTCAAGAGCCAATACGCGTTTTCGGGTGAGGTTGCCCTCGAAAAAGTGTCCGGCCTTATGGATGCTTATAAAGCCGAGAAGGCAATTCTCTGCTCCGTAACGGATCA
>CAIVKT010000728.1 GCA_903906615.1 uncultured Bacteroidota bacterium
AGCCATCAACCAGTCGGATGATTTCTTCCTTTTCTGATGCTGTCAATCGCATATACTTACCGTATTTTACACCTATTCCAGAATGAGTAAGCTTTTTTTTACGATATCGTAGCGCAGCATCAGGTCCGCTACCATTTCCTTAAGTCGCTGGTTTTCTTTTCGAAGGTCTGTTACTTCATCACTGGTGGCTTCCCGGGTAGTATCACCAGCAAGTCGTTTTTTACCAGCCTCCATAAATTCCTTGTTCCACTTATAGAACATAGACTGGGTAATTGAGTACTTACGGCAGATCTCGCCCGTTGATTGCTCCCCTCGTAGGGCTTCCATTACAATCATGATCTTCTGGTCAGAGGTAAATAACCTCCGTGTCTTTCTGCGGATGTCCTTGATGAAGTTTTCTGTGGACTGCTTTTTCTTTGATTCCATGTTTACATTTTTTGTTGGTTAACAATGGAAACACTATCTAAAGTTATGTTCTTTTTAGTCCACTTTATGCTGACGATTTACAAAAGCCATGCTCATTACATCGCTTTTAGCGGCTGTATTGTTGTGTGGTGTGCAGGCGAATGCGCAGACAACTTGCACCTCGCCCGGTGTTTCTACAGTAACTGTGCCTATAACAGGCGGGTTTTATCTGCATCTTTCCGTAGCTTTGCGGCCTCAATTGTTAATAAAATAATATGGATTCGCAGAAGATAACCATGGGCCAAAATGGCCGACTCAATGTACCCAACCAACCAATCATTCCATTTATAGAAGGAGACGGCATAGGGCCGGATGTGTGGAGCGCCAGCAAAATGGTACTCGATGCTGCCGTGGCTAAGACTTATGGCGGCAAGCGTAAGATAGAATGGAAAGAGATACTGGCCGGTGAAAAGGCGTTTAACCAAACGGGTGAATGGCTTCCAGCTGCTACGCTCGATGCTGCCAAGGAGTACCTGGTATCTATAAAGGGCCCGCTTACCACACCCGTGGGTGGTGGCATTCGCTCACTTAATGTGGCTATGCGCCAGGAACTAGACCTCTATGTATGCCTGCGCCCGGTAAAATGGTACAAAGGTGTACCCTCGCCGGTGGTACATCCTGAGAACGTGAACATGGTCATCTTCAGGGAGAATACAGAAGATATATATGCAGGTATAGAATTTGCCAGCGGCACACCCGAGGCAAAAAAAATGATAGATTTCCTCACCAATGAGATGGGCGTGGGTAAGAAGATACGTTTCCCTGAATCATCAGCAATAGGCATCAAGCCGGTATCCAAAGAGGGTAGTGAGCGGCTGATACGCGCAGCCATAGCGTATGCACTGGAGCACAAACTGCCATCGGTAACGCTGGTACACAAGGGCAATATCATGAAGTATACCGAAGGTGGCTTCAAGATATGGGGCTACGAGCTGGCAGAGCGTGAGTTTGGCGATAAGGTATATACCTGGGGCCAGTGGGAGAATGCGAAGAAGACACAGGGCGAAGACGCGGCCAATGCAAAAATGAAGAACGCAGAAGCGCTTGGCAAGTTGATAGTGAAAGATGTGATAGCCGATAATTTTTTACAGCAAATACTCCTGTCTCCAAAGGATTACTCGGTAGTGGCTACACTCAACCTGAATGGTGATTATATATCGGACTCTGCGGCTGCGGCTGTTGGTGGCATAGGTATATCGCCGGGCGCTAATATCAATTATAAAACAGGCTATGCGGTATTTGAGGCCACACATGGCACGGCTCCGCGTTTTGCTAACACCAATACCATGAACCCTTCATCGCTGCTGCTGAGCGGTGTGATGATGCTGGAATACATGGGCTGGCACGAGGCTGCTGTAAGCATAGAAGAGGCGCTGGCTACAACCATTAAGCGTAAGAGGGTGACCATTGACTTCTACAACCTGATGCACGATGCAACTTTGCTGAAAACAAGCGAATTTGCAGAGGAAATTGTAAAGAGTCTGAAGTAACCGGTGATCTGCCTATCAATATTTAAGGAAAAGGCTATTAAATTGGATGGATTTAAGTTAAATTTGTAATCCCTGTTTAAGGGATACACATGCAATTCAACCTCGCCTCATACATAGATCACACCGCATTAAAGCAGGCCACATCAATATCAGATGTAGACAAGCTATGCCTCGAAGCCTCCATGGAAAGTTTTGCGGCAGTCTGTATCCCGCCCAAGTATGTGAGTAGCGCCCGCAAGCTACTGGACGGCTCTGGTGTTAGGGTTGCTACGGTCATAGGCTTCCCGCTAGGTTTCATTGGCATAGCTGCCAAGGTGAAAGAGATACAAGACGCGCTTGCGCTGGGAGCTGATGAACTGGATATGGTGATAGACCTGAGCGCCCTGAAAAGCGGCGACTGGCAGCACCTCGAAGAAGAGATAAAAGAATGCCTCAAGCCGGTATATGATGCGGGTAAGGTATTGAAGGTAATAGTGGAGAGTGGTATGCTTACCACCAACGAACTACTCTCTTGCTGCGCATTATACGGCAACTACGACATAGACTACATGAAGTCCTCTACAGGCTACGCCGATAAAGGCGTAACAGTTGATGCGGTTACGCTGATGCGGGCCAACCTACCCAGGCGCATAGGTATCAAGGCATCGGGCGGCATACGCACGTACGCTTTTGCCAAAGAGTTGATTGATGCGGGTGCCACAAGGCTCGGCTGCTCCGCCAGTATGCAGATCATGAAAGAAAGCAGGGAAGCAGATAGAAAATAATGAAGCGGCTTTACTACATAACGTCATCGCTGCTGTTGCTGCCCCTGTTGGTGTCGGCACAGGATGTAGTGGTGCATTCTGATCCGCGGTTGTCGGCTCTACTAAAGAAACAGCATACTGAAGAAATAGCCTCAGCTGCGGTTGCCACGCAGCACAGGACTGTTGCCAAAACAACGCACCCAAGCCCGGCAGATGTATCTGCGCGTGCATTGGCCGTGAATACGCCGGCTGCCGCAGCCAAGCCCGGAGATATAGCCCTGAAGCCCGGTGCGGTAGCCTCTGTGGCGCTATATGGCCCCGCGGCGGCTAAAACAGAACCATTACCCTCTACAGTAAAAGGCCATGCCGCAGGTTGGACTCCGCCGGTCAGGAACGTGAGGGTGATCTATTCAGGCAAAGGTTTCAGGGTACAGATATATAATGGTACCGATCGCGCTCGGGCGCTGGCTATAAAAAGCGAGTTCATGCGCAATAATCCCGGTGTGCGCACTTATCTTACATTTACATCGCCTTATTTCAGGGTGAAGGTGGGCAACTACCGAAATCGGAGCGATGCGGTGGGCATGTGGCGCGAAGCCAACTCCACTTACAATCCCAGCATGATAGTGCCGGATATTATAACGATAAGTACTTTTTAGCGATTGGCTGCAATGCCTCCATTTTAAAGCAACCAGCATGATATTGAAGATACAGGAAAAAGCAGCAGCATATTTCCCCGAAGTACAGGCCATACGCCACCACATACATGCTCATCCCGAATTATCTTTTGAAGAGCATGGCACATCTGCATTCATAGCCGGCAAGCTGGCCGCCTGGGGCGTGAAGCACCAAACGGGTGTTGCAGGTACAGGTATAGTGGCCATGATAGAAGGGAAGAGCCCCGGTAAGCGCTGCATAGCCCTGCGCGCCGATATGGATGCCCTGCCCATACAGGAAAAGAATGAAACGGAATACCGCTCACAAAACGCAGGTGTGATGCACGCCTGCGGACACGATGTGCATTCCAGTTGCCTGCTGGGTGCCGCAAAAATATTACAGGAGCTAAAGGATGAATTTGAGGGAACGGTAAAGCTCATTTTTCAGCCGGGCGAAGAGATGCACCCCGGTGGTGCCAGCCTGATGATCAAAGAAGGTGTGCTGGAAAACCCTAAGCCGGATGCCATCTTCGCGCTGCATGTATATCCCAATCTGCCATCCGGCACGGTGGGGTTCAGGGCGGGGCAGTATATGGCGAGCGCCGATGAACTGTACATTACCATAGAAGGCAAAGGCGGCCATGCAGCGCTGCCCCACCAAACTGTAGATCCCATTAGCATAGCCGCATTGGTCATCACAGGCCTGCAACAGGTAGTGTCCCGTAAGAGCAATCCGCTAATACCATCGGTGCTTACATTCGGGAAGATACAAGGGGGCTTTGCCACCAACGTGATACCCGATAAAGTAGAGTTGCTGGGCACCTTCCGCACTATGAATGAGCAATGGCGCTACGAAGCACATCAATGGATCAAAGACTTTGTACACCAGACCTGCGAAGCATATGGCGCCACAGCTATTGTGGACATACCTGCTGGCTACCCATCATTATTCAATGACCCTGCGCTCACCGCAAAAGCTGAAAGCTGGGCTAAAGAATACCTGGGCGATACCAACGTACGTACGTTGGATATGCGCATGGCCGGAGAAGATTTTAGCTTTTATACCTTGAATATGCCGGGCTGCTTCTTTCGCATAGGCACCAATAAAGACGGCAAAGAATTTACCGCGCCCGTACACAATGCACACTTCGATATAGACGAGGCCGCCCTGCAAACAGGTATGGGCATGATGGCCTGGTGTGCGGTGATGGGGTTGCAGGGGTAGGAGGGACTCTATAAATGCTTTGATCTTTTAGGGTCTTGCCAGTTGTTCCAGAATGTGATCAGTTCTATTTGCTTTTGCAATGGTTGGTAATGGTATACCAGCGTAATTCTTTTATGAAGGACTGTGCGGAAAATGAGCGATCCCTTCTTTGATGGTTTTCCAATGCGTGGTTGTAATGTAAGTAGCGCTAGCTTTTGATTTACTCTCGCTTTGAATTGGGTTACTTCTTTTTCAGACCACTCGGTACGTAAATACGATAGTGTAGACGAGAATGTCGCAATGGCTTCAGGAGACCAGATTATTTCGAGAACCATTCAGGGTGCATTTTTTTTACCTGCTCATGTGGTATTCCTTTGCCTTGGGCTAATTGATCCAATCCACGTTGGATGGATGCTTTTTCGCCTTCACTGATATTATTTATCCAGTCATCTTCCTGTTGGTCTGCTTCAAACATGGCATACACAACCTTGATCATGCGCTCATCTGCTTGATCAACATATCGTTTTACTTCTTTTTTCAATTCCTTGATCTCTACAGTAGTCATGCTCGAAACTTTGCATCTCAAATTTACTAAAAAAATAAAACAGTATCAAATCTACCTCTTACCCCAGACCAGTACTGCATTGCAACCTCCGAAACCTGATGCTGTCTTCAGTGCGTAATTGATAGTAGCTGGTTGTAAGGTGCGGGTGATGTTGAGCGCCTTGGGTACGCCCAGGTCTTCAAATCCCGCTGAGGGGATGAGGGTTTGGTGTTTCATGCTTTCCAGTATCATAATGCTCTCCAGTATACCTGCTGCGCCAAGGGTATGGCCTATGTATCCTTTGAAGCTGTGTACGGGCGCATGTAATAGTCCGGCGACATCAAATGCTTTCGACTCCATCTCATCATTATATACTGTTGCTGTGCCGTGTGCGGAGATCAGCCCTACCTGCGAAGGGCTGATGCCTGCCAAGCCAAGCGCGCGGGTGATGGCTGTGGCAAGCTCTTCTCCAGTGCGTGATGGGCCGGAGATGTGGTTGGCATCATTGGATGTAGCGCCACTCAGTAGCTGTGCCTGGGCATTGCCGGGGTGCTGAGTGGATAGAATAATGGTACCCGCACCTTCGCCGAGTGTGATCCCTTTGCGTGCCGCATCAAAAGGCCGGCATGGCGCGTCTGATATGGCTTGGAACGACCGGAAGCCACTCAACACAAAGCGGGAGAACCTGTCACAACCCGTAACTACGGCATGTTTGTACTGCCCCGACCGCAACAACCTCGCCGCATGTTGCAGCGCTATAACGCCCGACACACAAGCGTGGGATATGACAACAGGCTTTGCTGCGATGCCCAGGTAAGTGGCTATACGCTGTGCCGATCCGTAGAGCGTCAGCCGCTCATCAGGTACATCGCCCAGCAGTTCTATATTGCCCTTAGTGGTGGCGAGGATAAAGACGGTGTCGTTTAAATGGAGCGGAGTATCCAACTCTTCTAAAGCCTTTCCTGCCGAGTACGCCGCCAATTGCTCAAACGGGAACAACTGTAGTGCAGATCGTGTTTGTGCATGTATGGCCTGCCATTGCTCCGGCGCTATACGCGATGCCATAAACGGTGCGGCATCAAGCGAAGTGTCTGTGTATTGTTGTATGCCTGTTTTGCCTGTGCACACGCCTTGCCAGTGCGCATCGGTGGTGTTGCCCATGCCTGTAAGCATGTGTGTGGCTATGGCGAAAACAGGGCGCATTATGCCGCAGGGTTAGTGGAGACGAATATTTTGAACTCACAACTCGCAATTTCTTTTTCTCCCAGCATTACTTTGCCTTTTACTTGGTGAAAATTCAGCACTGCCTGCTCAAATGTAACCTCTGTGGTGATGGTCTCATTTACTTTTGGCAGGGAAATGATCTGCACATTCTTCAGCATAGCTATATAGCCGAGTGGGGTAGGCTGGCCCTTCTCTTTGGCATGGTAGCCTGTGCCTGCGCCTGCGGTTTGTGCCATGTTCTCTATAAGGCCCGGCTCGGTCAATAGCCCGTTTGATACTAGTATATTGTCTTCAGTAATATCGAAGGTTGACCTTGTGGTGGTGCCGTCTGCACTCAGCAGGTTGCTGATCATCACAAAGGGCGGGCGCTGTGGTAAATAGACTAATATATCTGGACTCATGAGCTGGTTTGAAAATGCTGTTTCAAAATTAGACATTCAGCGGCAATTTTCTCGCGATATATGCTGCATAACCTGCCGCGGCAAAAAAATATACCACAATGCGTATTATTTTTTTATTTTTGAAAGATATATGAACCGTACCGTAAAAATACTGCTGCCCATATTGCTGTTAGTTGCCGCCCTCAACCTGTTGGCGCAGCAGAAGACAACCGGCAAGAATGACAAGCAGTCTAAGCCTGCGGGCAAAAAAGTGTTCATGCCTGCGGTATACCTGGGTAATTATCAATGTAGCGGAGGGCCATTGAAGAAGGCCGATTTGGAACAATTACTGCGCCACCAGCTCACCTCAAAAGATGCAGACGGCACTAAGTATAAGATCCTGGAGTTTACCTTCACCTATGCCGAGGCGCAGATGTACGAAGACTCTATTGGTAATCCACTCTTCACTACCGATTATGCCTCTGAGTATTGCCCCGGCGATACAGTGAGCGCCAGCATCTCTGCTAATATGCCCTCCAGGCTGAAGCCGGGTGACAGTGTATTCTTTGACCGCATAAAAATTGTGCGCTATGCAAAGAACGGTGTAGGCACATTGCCCGACACCACCGCCTTTGAAGGCAAGCCTTTCAAGTGTTATGTTATCCGTTAATTGAGCAGCAGTATATTCACGCTGCGCTGTAGTATATTGAAGGCTATCTCAGCCATCAGGTTCTCTTTATCCAATGTGGGGTTTACCTCTGCTATCTCGAAGCAGCAGATCTTATGGTGCTGCATGAAGGAGGCTATCAGGTCTTCGGCCTCGCGCTGGCGCAGGCCATTGCTCACCGGTGTGCCGGTGCCACGGGATATGGAGCTGTCCAGGCTATCCACATCAAAAGATACATAAATATCATCGCAGTTGGCCAGGTGCAGGAAGGTCTGGCGCAGCACATTTTCTACGCCCTTGCGGCGTATCTCGGCTACATTGATCACCTTTATGTTGCCCTTTTTTATGATGGCCTCTTCTTCTTTTTCATAGTCGCGCAGGGCTATGAATACTATGTCTTCCGGGTCTATCTTGGGCTGTATCTTCCCTATGTTCTTTAGTTTGTTCCAGTATTCGAGGGTTTGGGCATCCGGGTCATGCGCTTTGTTGGCTTCATTGTCTTCGGCCAGCGATATAGCCAGCGGCATGCCGTGCATATTGCCCGATGGGGTGGTGTAGGGGGAGTGCAGGTCGGCATGGGCATCTATCCATACCACGCCGAGGCGGCGCTTCGGGCGGGCCATTTTAAGTCCGGCTATGGTAGCGCCCGCAGTGCTGTGGTCGCCGGAGATAAGCAACGGGAACAAGCCCGACTTCACAGTATCACAAACCGACTTAGATACCCGCTCGTACATGGTATGTACGCCCTGTATGCGCTTGGCATAGGGCGATGCCACCGGCTCATACAGCAGCCTGTTCTCATTCTCCACCACCTCCGATGGGAAGTTGACAAAAAGATTGCTCATAAAATCGAGCGCGGCTATTTTTATGGCATCTATACCCAGGCTGGCACCGCGGGTACCAGCCCCGATCTCCGACCGTACTTCTATGATCTTGATGTTGCGCATAGAGTATAAAGGTAGGGAAATAGTGCAAAGTGAATAGCAACTGGTGATTGCTTAATATTGAAATAGCGTTACATTTGATCTATTATTCCATAAAAAGCATATTTATTAACACGATCCAAAATAATGCAGTTCAATAATAGACCCAGGCTTAGAAGGGCACTGCTGGCCATTTTATGGCTTTGTACTTTAGCCGCACATGCACAAAGCGCCAACTTTCTTGTGAAGAATGAGCAGGGCAAAGTGATCAATACCGCCGCGCAAAAAGGCAAAGTGATATTCCTCAATTTCTGGGCGCTTTCCTGTGCGCCCTGCAAAGCCGAGATGCGCACCATAGATCAGCTTCGAGAACATTTTAAAAACGACAGCAATGTGCTGATACTCCCTGTGGACGTAGATAGCGATCTCCCCAACTCCACCGCCTTTATGCAACAGCATGGCTATAGCCTGCACATATATACGATAGGCGGTGTTGTGTCCCAGGATTACTTCCATGGCATACTACCCACCACACTGGTCATAGGAAAAGATGGTAAAGTAGCCTTCTTTACAGAAGGTGGGAATGACTACGGCAGTAAAGCGTTTTTTGACTTTATGGAGGGTTTGATGGGTAAGTGACAACTACAAACAGAGACATTCTATCGTCAAACACAATATTAATAATGATATTGAGTTATTTATAGAGCCTGGCCTATTTACCCCGAATGCCTATGAAGAAGATATTTTGCCTTATAATTTCTCTTGTATTAATACATGCTGCCAATGCGCAAACTCCCTACCTGGACAAAATATATCATGTGGGACCTTATCAATCGTGGTCTGAGAATGTATTTTTAGAAAAGGACAGCAGCTATTTCTTAATTGGTTCATCTGTGAATTATGACATCGATTGCCAGGATATGGTTGGGCTTAGAATATCTCCTGATGGGGACACGGTGAGACATCAGCACCTGTTCTCTATAGATTCAGTTGATCTTGCGGAAGGTAGCCCCGGTGTCGTGAAGCGATTGTCTTCCGGTAATTATTATATGCCTTTATATACTTTGTACCTGAACACATTCAACGGCAACACCTACGATCAGGCAGCAGGTATGGCGATGACAGACAGTACCGGTGATACCTTGTTTGTGAAAAATTATACCGATACGTCGCTTTATTACGAATGGCTTGGTGATATCATCCAGTTGCCCGACGGCGGTTATATGCTTTGCGGCCAACGGAATTATAAGTCTTCGGGTGCGGCATTGGGGCTGCTGGTGAGAACGGATGCTGCCGGTAATTATTTGTGGTCGAAGGTATACGATAAAATATCCTCAGAGCAGGTGCAGCTCAGTTCATTGGAATTATTACCGGACGGAAAGGTATTGATCGGGGCATCAAGTATAAGTCTTGTATGGTATGGCTCATCTACTTACTACTACCGCAATAAGCCCTGGTTCATTATCGCAGATACTGCCGGTACGATCATAAAGGATACTTTGTTTGATGACGGTTTTGCCGGGGGCGGCACTATCCACAGAGACTTGAGGGGCGGCTATTACCAATACGGCCAACTGGATATTTTCGATTCAACCAATAGTTATGCGGCATGGAATCTGCCGCCTTATGTGGCGCACCTGGATACTAACTTCAGGGTGGTGTGGATCACTACATTTATGGATAGCGTATGGGGCGATAACCTATACCAGGTAAAGCAGCTCAGCGATAGCAATTATCTGGCAATGGGCTCTAAATTAAATAGCGTTATTGGCTGGGCATCTAAGGTCGGTAAAGCAGGTAATATAAAATGGGATAAGACCTATCCTTCTGAAAGCGGCTACCTGTATAGCTGCGCAGAACTGGCTCAAAAAAAGGTGGTGCTTACAGGCAGCAGGACGGATACCTCAGTACTGCCGCATGAGGATGCAATGTGGTTGCTGATCATAGACAGCAACGGATGCGAGATGCCCGGATGCGATGACACTGGACTGGTTTCCCCGCCGGTGGATACCAGCCATTATTATCCGCCGGTTATCCCTCCCGCTACCGTAGGGCCATTCCGCTTGTGGCCTAATCCTTCTTATGGTCAAATTAGTGTACAATCTCCCGTTAATGGGTCATTGGTTTTGTACAACGTAATAGGGCAGCGGATAGCCACTTACATCCTTACAACAGGTGTGACTGAAATATCAATGCCCTCATGGCTGGCCAGCGGCATATACACGGCACGGTATTTACCCGATGGGGGTAGCGCCAGGCAAACAGTAAAGATAGTGTACGAGCCTTAACTACTTTATCGGTGCCACTTGTGGTTGCAGGTAGTCTTTTCTGCGCAACACAAAATTCTGTCCAAGGTATACCTTTCTTACCTGCTCATCGGCGGCCAGTTCTTCTGCGGTGCCGGCCTTGAGGATCTTGCCTTCAAACAGCAGGTAGGCGCGGTCGGTAATGGAGAGGGTTTCCTGCACATTGTGGTCGGTAATGAGGATGCCTATATTCTTGTATTTGAGGGTAGCTACAATGCTCTGTATGTCTTCTACTGCTATGGGGTCTATACCTGCAAAGGGCTCATCCAGCAATATAAATTTTGGGTTCACGGCCAGGGCGCGGGCTATCTCTGTACGCCTTCTTTCGCCACCGCTTAGCACATCGCCATTGCTTTTGCGCACATGCGTCAGGTGAAATTCTTCGAGCAATTCTTCGAGCTTTATGGCCTGCTCTTTGCGGGTCAGCTTCGTCATTTCCAACACTGCCGATATATTGTCTTCCACAGTCAGCTTACGGAATATGGAAGCCTCCTGTGGCAGGTAGCCTATGCCCATCTGCGCGCGCTTGTACATAGGTAGCTTGGTGATATTCTCCCCGTCCAGGAACACATCGCCCTCCTTGGGTTTCACCAGCCCCACCACCATGTAGAAGGAGGTAGTTTTGCCCGCGCCGTTTGGCCCCAGCAATCCCACTATCTCTCCCTGGTTCACATCAAACGACACATGGTTCACCACAGTGCGTTTGCCGTATTGCTTTACAAGTCCTTCTGTATGTATCCTCAAAACTTCGGTGGGTTTGTGCAAAAATAGGTAACCTGTGCCAATTGGCTTTAAACAGGCCTTGCGTTTAACAATTCTTTTCTACGGCCTTTGCTGCAACTCCGGTACCTTTTTGATGATCTTAGAGGCGATGACCGCAAACAGCCCGAGTATGATACCGCATATTATACCAATGAAAGGGCCTGTTGCCAGCATAGCCTGTGTTACGGTCATGCCTTGCGCCTTAGTATAGGCTTCCGCTTCTTTGGCATGATGGGCCAGGTAGGTGTCCGACTGTATAATGTGTATCCCTGTTACCCATACACAATTGGCTATGCTTACCATAAAGCCGTGCAAAAAGTACCTTCCCGGAGCGTTTTTAGCAATGATGTAGGCACAAATAAGGAAGACAGGCAGCCAAAGCGCGAACTCAGCATTAGTGGATAGTAGTGACACTGAGGCAAAGGCCATCACTAGCCCAAACAAAGACAGTCCGAATATAAGCTTCCAGTTCATGTGGTGGTGTTTAGTTATTTCAAAACTAATAAAAATTCTCAATAATGCTATATGTATGCCCCATACAACCCGGCCAATGAAGAATACCAGCCCGAATTTTGAATTTTGAATGTATAACGCTTATCTTAGCGCAAACATCTTTGTATGAAGAAAATATTTTTTTCAATTATTGCGTTATTGGTGGGCTGCATTATGTTCTGCGGCTGCTCCAAAAGCACAGGTAACCTCACCATCAACCCCTACCTTACCGCCAGCATAGGCACTTATAACTTTACCTCAGGTACAGTAATACCTTCTACCCTTGATACCCAGTCTCACGATTCTACCATTGCATTCATCATTACCGGCAATACCGTAGACCAATCCACCCCGCACGATAAGATCATGCTGAGCGTGAATAAGTATAAAATGCAGACAGGCGTATTCTCCATAGTGCAGGGCCAGGCCAGTGGATGGTACATACATTCCGGAGTTACAGATGCTGCCGCGGGCGGCATTGTAGCCATCACGCACATTACCTCTAATTCTGTTATCGGCTACTTCTCGTTCAATACTTACAGCGGCATATCAGTACTCAACGGTGCCTTTTCTGTAGCCTTGCCATAGCCGAAAACGTTATTTTTCCCTTTGATGTACCAAAACGGCCTGTTTTAGCGTTAATTTTGTACGAGTAGTTTGTGCTTATGAAAAGGCTTGTTATTGCTATTATTGCTTTGGTTTGTGTGTGCGCGTTTTCCTGCAAAAAGGTAAGCGGCCCTGCCAATGGCAAAAGTGTGCAGCCCAACAACAACCGCGACTCCACAGTAAACATCATCTGCACCATCAATAGTGTTAGCTGGACAACCGATTCCGCGTTCGGACTCCTGCAAAAGCAATCGGCCAATGACAGTGGTGTGGTGAACCTCATCATCAATGCCACCAACTACAGCGGCACAACACCCACCTCCATGCAGCTGTACATCACCAATTACACAGGCCCCAATACCTACAGCATAGCGCCTCCTTCCAACACAGCTACCTACTACATAGGCAACAACCGCAACTTCGCTACCGGCGGGCAGATCATCATCACCAGTGATACCGCCTATGCCCTCAAAGGCACCTTCAACTTCATCGCCGATACCATCACCGTAGCTTCCGGTGTGTTTAATGTGGCATTGCCATAGGTGAACCTTTACACAGCACCATTTATCAATGAAATGATCGCAGTGGTCATTCGATCAAAATCACCTGTAGTATCTATAACACCTATTGCACAATCAAACTTGGTATTGTCTTTCAGGTATAGCGTAAAACCTTTCCCCTTGCTACCTGAAAGAACATAGGATTGAATGTCGCTTACCTGTATCTGCCGGTCAGCGGCATGATCGCAAAATGGCTGGGATAAGTATCTTATCATTATTGTGTCGCCGGCTATTTCCAGTTCTATCCGTTGCTGAAAATATTTTATCAAAAAAGGTAAAGCGAAGAAAGGGCACATGACGAGTATAAAAGCAAATAAGCCCCGTATGCCGGCTGCAGCAACAATTATGCAATCCAGCAATGCAATTACGACCACTGTTGCCAATGTAAACAAAGTGGCCCTGCCTG